>CAYFUP010000007.1:2049-34931 GCA_964346235.1 uncultured Bacteroidales bacterium
GACGCTGAATAGCCTGACTCTACCGAAGAAACGAAAGATGACAAACATTCCGCTCAGGCTGGGCATGCAGCTGGACCATAATCATTGAGATATGCAGTAATTTGAAAGTTATTTATATGTGCATTCCAAATTCCTTAACTTTTAAATCATTAAAAACTAAAAAAATAGATAATAATTTTTTAATCCATAAGTCATTAAATTTTTCTACTTTTAGCACTGAAGATTTTAAGTGAAACCAGTAAATCCGATTATTATGAAAATAGCCCGGAATTCTATAAATTATGCGGTGCTTATAGTGGTATTATTGGCCCTTTTCTCCTGTAAATCTCAGAAAAAAGAACAGCAGTCCACAGAGATTAACATTGAAAAAGAAACCATAGAACAAGAGGTAGCCAAGTTTGCTTATCCCCTGCCTTCCCCCTTTGAACTTACCGAGATGCTTAACGATATTGAAGCCAGTTATTTAATCAGCATCTCCAATGATCCTTCCAATGTTGAGAATTATTTTATCACCCGGAAGAGAGGCCTGAACCTGGGTATCTATAGTTCTGATTTGGCATATGCCAGTACGTATAATATGAACCAGGAGGTGGTTAATTATATGAACAGCATCCGGAAATTGCTTGATGCCTTGGATATTACCGGTGCAGTGGATGAGAGTATTTTGCGGAATGTCCAGGACAATCTCGGGAATAAGGAAAAACTGGTTGAACTTATTACCGGATTAATTCATGATACCTATGTTTACTTGAGGGAAGACAATAAGGAAAAGCTGTCCTCATTGATACTTGCAGGAACCTGGCTGGAAGGGATGTATTTGGCAACGCATGTATCAGAGAGCACCTATGAAAATATTGAGATCATCAAAATTATTATGAAACAGAAAGAACCCCTCAAGGATATCCTGAAAATAATCGAACCTTATCAGGAGGATTCTGATTTGAAAGAGGTTTATGCAGTATTCTCTGCCATTGATAAAGTGTACGACATGCAGGAGGGCTCATCGTCTTTGTCTGTCAGCCAGATGAGATCAATTACCGAAAAAGTCTCTGCATTCAGAAAAAGAATCATTGATTAGCATTTTTCAAAGTTTCACGAGAATATAATTTAGTTAAACATTTGTTTTTCATATAGTTGTAATTGTTAAAAAATGACTTTAGTACTTTTAATACCGTGGAACCCTCATGTTTTATTGCCTTCGGCGAGCCCGTAAACCCGGTTCATGCTCTTATTGTGAACGGGCGTTGATGAGGGGTTCATCTGTTCAAATTTAATTTCTCAATGGTCATATGGAACCACTTTAGAATAATTTGTTCGTTATCTTAGGACCACTAACTATTTTAATCATGCCTGTTTCATGAAATCAAATGACTGCAGCAGGCAAACTGATAATCTCTAATGTGGTCTGGCCCTTCAGTGTTCGGGTTTAGGGGAAAATGCTTTTTTCTTCAGCGTATTATAGGGATACGCTTTTAATCCTTCTTCAAGCGCTTTCATCGCTTTCTTGAGACCTTCAATGCCGATGACATAAGCAATCCGAATCTCATTATAACCCAGTCCGGGTGTAGTATAAAAACCAGATCCGGGTGCTAACATAACCGTTTGATTTTCATGGCTGAAATCCTTAAGCATCCACTGACAAAAATCATCGGCATCTTCTACCGGTAATTTTGCCATGACGTAAAATGCGCCATTGGGTACGGGACAATAAACACCGTTTATATTATTCAGTGCCTGAACGATAAAATTTCTGCGTTCATAATATTCTTTGTAAGCATCTTTGAGATAAGAAGGATTGGTTTGTATGGCCGCCTCGGCAGCTATTTGTCCAAGGCTCGGGGGACTGAGCCTTGCCTGGGCAAATTTTAAAGCGGTATCAATTACTTCTTTGTTTTTCGATATCAAGCAACCGATTCGAATCCCACATAAGCTGTATCTTTTTGATATAGAGTCAATTAAAATTGCGTGTGATTCGAGTCCTTTCAAGTGCATCACTGAAATAAACGGATCATCTGTGTAGCAGAACTCACTATAAACTTCATCTGAGAAGAGGTACAAATCATGTTTTAAGACAATCTCCCGGATTTTCAGCAACTCATTCTCAGAATATAAGTATCCGGTGGGATTATTCGGATTGCTAATGAGAATTGCTTTGGTTTTTTCAGTAATCAGGTTCTCGATGATTTCTATCGGTGGCAATGCGAAACCGTCATCTATGACAGAAGTAACCGGAATAATATTTACACCGGCTTCAGTTATAAACCCTTTGTAATTGGCATAATAGGGTTCGGGAACGATGATTTCATCCCCTTCGTCCAGACAGGACATAAGTCCAAATTTAATAGCTTCCGAACCACCGGTTGTAATCAGCATCTCTTCCGGACTTGCTTGAATTTTCAAATCCTCATAAAAAGCAGCCAGCTTTTTCCGGTAGGAGAGGTTTCCGGCAGAATGGCTGTATTCAATCACCGTAAGATTAGCATTCCTGACAGCCTCAAGGGCATCCGGCGGGGTTGGGATATCCGGTTGACCGATATTTAAATGATAAACCGTTTTTCCTTCACTTTTTGCTTTTTCTGCATGCGGAGCCAGTTTTCTGATTGGTGATTCCGGCATGTTGCGTCCTTTTCTGGAAATTTTAGGCATTTTTTGATTTTTATTTTACTTGACCCTTAATCCTCAATACCTCACGGGAATTCTCCGCATTGGAATATACAACAATGGATTTTGAAAATTTGCCTTTTATCCTGGTATTGTATTTTACCTTTATTTTTCCTTTTTTTCCCGGTTCAAAAGGTTCGCGTGGCCAGGAAGGAATGGTGCAACCACATGAACTTTTCACATTCGTCAATATCAAAGGCTTATTGCCCGTATTCTTGAATTCGAATTCATATTTTCCATTGCCTTTATAATCAATCACTTCATAATCATGAACCTTTTTTTCAAAAGTGATTTTGGCTTTTTCTGTATTGTTCTCTGCATTTTCCTGTCCAAGTAAAGCAAATGAGGCAATCAGGATTAATTGTAAGGTTATGGCTAATCGGTTCATCTGTGATAAATTTTAAATTAAACTATTGTATTTCAAATAAATAAGCAATTATAATGAACCCTTCATTTTCAAATGCCGATGGAGCCCTCATGGTTATATTACTTCTTTTTGTAAACGGGCATTGATGAGGAGTTCATACGAGATAAATTTTTAATTGCAAAACTAAAGGTATTTTTTTAAAAACATGGATGAATTCGGAGAATTTTATAAATTGATTTTTGCTTTTTCTATGCTTTATGAAAGCGCAAATTTTATTTTAAAATTCTTATTTTTACGAAATTTTTGACATCATATCATGGATAAAAGAATCAGACCATCAAAACAATTTATGACATATGAACATTCCTTCAAAATATGATCCTTCAAAAACCGAACACAAATGGTATCAATACTGGATGGATCACGACTTATTCAAATCTGAGCCTGATGAGCGGGAGCCATATACCATCGTCATACCGCCGCCCAACGTTACCGGGGTGTTGCATATGGGCCATATGCTAAACAATACCATCCAGGATATTCTGATCAGAAGGGCCAGGATGTCAGGTTACAATGCATTATGGGTACCTGGTACCGATCATGCTTCCATTGCAACAGAAGCCAAGGTGGTCGGCAAATTAAGGCATGAAGGAATTAAGAAATCCGATTTGTCCAGGGAGGCTTTTCTGGAGCATGCCTGGGAATGGCGAAGGAAGCATGGAGACATTATTCTGGAGCAACTCAAAAAACTGGGCGCATCGTGCGACTGGTCGCGGACCAAGTTTACCATGGATAAGGACTTATCAGAAAGCGTGATAAAGGTGTTTGTGGATCTGTTCAGAAAAGGGAAAATATACCGGGGACGGCGAATGGTGAACTGGGATCCGCTTGCCAAAACGGCCGTTTCCGATGAAGAAGTGACCTATAAAGAGGAACAATCAAAACTATATCATGTCAAATATAAGATTGCTGAAAGTGATGAATTCCTTACCATCGCTACGACCCGTCCGGAAACCATTCTTGGGGATACAGCGGTTTGTATAAACCCCCGGGATGAAAGATATTTACATCTTAAGGGAAAAAGTGCGGTGATTCCTTTGGTAAACCGTGTGGTGCCAATCATTGAAGATGAGTATGTGGACATGGAATTTGGTACCGGCTGTCTTAAAATTACGCCGGCTCATGATGTGAATGATTATGAAATAGGATTGAGGCACCAGCTGGAGGTGCTGGATATTTTCAATGATGATGCCACTTTAAATGAAGATGCCGTAATTTTTGCAGGAAAGGAGCGGTTTGAAGCACGCTCGTTGGTCATCAATAAACTAAAAGATGAAGGTTTGCTGATCAAGGAGGAAGACTATGTCAATAAAGTGGGCTATTCTGAACGAACTGATGTAGTGATTGAACCCCGATTATCCCTGCAGTGGTTTTTGAAAATGAAAGAACTGGCAGGACCAGCCATTGAAAATGTGATGAATGATAACATCAGGCTTCATCCTGAGAAGTTCAAAAACACATATAACCACTGGATGGAGAATATCAGAGATTGGTGTATTTCCCGGCAGCTTTGGTGGGGACATAGAATTCCGGCCTACTATATTGAAGGAACAAGCGATTATGCGGTGGCAGAAACGATGGAAGAAGCGCTTCAACTGGCCAGGGAGAAAACAGGAGATCCGTCCCTTGCGTTTGAACAGCTTAAGCAGGATGAGGATGTACTGGATACATGGTTCTCATCATGGTTATGGCCCATTACTGTCTTTGATGGAATAAGGTATCCTGACAATCCGGATATTAATTATTATTATCCCACCAGTGATTTGGTGACCGCCCCGGAGATTTTGTTTTTTTGGGTGGCCAGAATGATTATGGCTGGATATGAATACAGAAATGATAAACCCTTTAAAAATGTCTATCTTACTGGGATTGTCAGGGATGCTGAAAGAAGGAAGATGTCTAAATCACTTGGTAATTCACCAGATCCGCTTGAACTGATAAACAAATACGGAGCTGACGGTGTGCGGGTGGGCATGATGTTGTGTTCTCCTGCTGGCAATGATCTGCTTTTTGATGAAGGTTTGACGGAACAGGGTAGAAATTTTGCCAATAAAATTTGGAATGTTTTCCGGCTCATTCAATCATGGAATATTGATGATTCCCTGTCGCAACCCAATGAATCAAAAAATGCGGTCAGGTGGTTTGATTCCTTAATTAACCAGGCGATAATTCAGTTAAAGTCACAATTTAACTCATTCCGCATATCGGAGGCGTTAATGCTTTTATACAGAATGATCTGGGAAGATTTTGCTTCATGGTACCTTGAAATCATTAAACCCGCTTATCAAAAACCAATGGATGCGAAAACGCATGCCCTGACGATTGATTTCTTCGAACAGTTGCTTACCATGCTGCATCCTTTTATGCCTTTCATTACGGAGGAAATATGGCAATTGCTTAAAGAGCGGAAAGAAGGAGAAAGCATCATGCATGCCGCGCTGCCTCATGCAAAACCCCATGAAGAAAACCTTATCCCGGAATTTGATCACATCAAAGAGATTGTACGGGCCATCCGTACCATCAGAACTGAGAATAATATTCATGCCAAAAAGAAATTGAACTTGCTCGTGAAGGGCAAAGAATTATACGAAAAACAATATGGTGATTTGCTGAAGAAACTGTGCTTCCTTGATAAAATCACCAATACACAGGAAAAGGTGGATAAAGCATCTTCATTTATAGTGGATCAGAGTGAGTTTTTTGTTCCGCTTGAGGAATTGATCAACGTGGAGCAGGAGAAGAAAAAGCTGGAGGAAGAAATAAAATATGCGAAAGGATTTCTCCAGTCTGTTCAGAAAAAGTTGTCTAATGAGCGTTTTGTCAATAATGCCCCCAAAGAGGTAGTGGAAAAAGAGCACAGGAAAAAGCAAGATGCAGAAGAAAAAATTAAGAAACTGGAAGCCCAGTTGGACAACCTGCAATAAAGAAGGGATAAACAATAATATCAACAGAAAACGGAACACTAACAAAACCTCTCGTTTTTATTACATTTTAACGGATGAGACCCAGCTTTTTTGCCCGTTTTTCCCAGTTTTTTCTGGCTTGTTCCTGCATATCCTCCACATTATCAAATTCATCGACAATTTCAATGCCGATCAGTGTTTCTATGGTGTCTTCCATGGTCACAATCCCGGTAACTTCACCATATTCTCCAACGACCATGGCAATATGCTCCCTGGCCTCCATAAACCGTTGAAAAAGTTTTACGATGGGAAGTTGTTCATTGACAATCAGAATTTTTCTGCGGATTGACTTCAGGATGGCATGGCCTTTATTGTCGATGATTTCTTCAAGGACTTCATCTTTTAAAACATACCCGGTTAAATTATCAGGGTTTTCGCTATAGACGGGTATTCTTGAAAACCTGATTTCTTCAAAGCTATCATAGAATTCCTGTAGCGTCCAGTCCTCTGAGGCAGATACAATAACAGTCCTGGGTGTCATGATGCTTTTTACCTGGATTCTGTTAAAACGCATCAAATTGGCCAGGATCTGTGATTCTTCTTTCCAGAATATGCCTTCTTTCATGCCCAATTCTGCCATGGCCTGGAATTCAGCCCTGTTTAGTACACTTTTCTTTTTGTTTTTATTTAACCATTTGGTTATTAGTTTACTAAAAATTATTAATGGGTATAAAGGTGAATATATTAATGCTTTTAATGCGTAAGCTGTAAATGGGGCAAGTCGCCTCCAATAATTGGCACCCAGTGTTTTTGGGATAATTTCTGAGAAGATGAGAATAAGAATGGTTAAAGTGGCAGAAACCAATGATAAATATTCGTTTCCCCATATTTTTTGGGCTTCTGCACCAACACCTGCTGCGCCTATGGTGTGGGCAAAAGTATTAAGTGTTAGAATGGCTGCCAGGGGTAGATCGATGTTTATCTTGTAATTTCTTAATCCAATGGCATATTTTTTATTCTCATTTATTTTTGCCTGAATGTAAGAAGGATGAATGCTTAAAAGTACCGCTTCAAGTATAGAGCATAAAAAAGATATCAGCAAAGCGATGGACAAGTATAATATTAATGTAAACATATGATAAGATTTAGAAATCCGGACTACTCATAAAAATGTTTTTTCTTAATGTGTTCATAAATCCCATTGGGTAGAAAAAATGTTATGTTCTTTCCTGCTTTAATAGACTTCCTGATAAAACTCGAAGATATTTCTATTAATGGCGCAGCTGCAATAAGCGTATTTCTGAGCCTGGATTTATCATTAAGCGGACTGTTTGGCCTGGGATATATGTATCTTGGATATAATTCAATGATTTTTTCAGCATTCTTCCAGTGATCAAAATGTTTTATTCCGTCCGCACCCATCAGGATTACAAATTTCCTGTCCTTATTCGTATCACTTAAATAGGCAAGGGTATCAATGGTATAAGAAGGTTTGGGCATACTAAACTCAACGTTGGAAGATTGATAACCCGGATGCTGACGGATGGCCATGTCAACCATTTCAAGCCTGTCCACCTGATTCAGCAGGTTTTCTTTTTTTTTGAATGGATTATGGGGACTAACCACAAACCATACTTCTTCCAGATCCGTGAATTCAAGCATATAATTGGATAGCGCCATATGGCCAATATGAATGGGATTGAAAGAACCGAAAAAAAGTCCAGTCTTAATCATTATTTTGATTTATGTAGTTATAAATTGCCTGATATGCCTGATTTTTTGCTTCTTCAAGTTGGTTGTTTACAATGATGATATCAAATCTATACGCAACAATCATTTCTTCCCTGGCTTTTTCTATCCTGGTGGAGATTTCATCGAGACTTTCGCTGGAACGTTCTAGCAAACGTTTTTTTAGTTCATCAATAGATGGAGGTTTTATGAAAATGGATAGTGCCTTATCCTTGAAATTTTTTTTCAAATTTAATCCTCCTCTTACATCCACTTCAAAAACAACATGCTTTCCTTTACTCCATATCCGGTCCAGTTCTGATTTTAAGGTTCCATAATACCTGCCCTTATATACTTCTTCCCATTCCACGAATTCACCTTGGTTTATTTTGTTTATAAATTCGTTTGTTGATAAAAAATAATAATCTTTTCCATGTTCTTCTCCGTTTCTTTTTTTTCTGTTACATGCTGAAACAGAGAATTCAAGATCCAAATCCTGATGAAGCAGATATTTTAAAATTGTTGTTTTTCCTGCTCCTGAGGGGGCTGATAGAATTATTACTTTACCCTTCATGGTATGTTGCTGAGTCAAATTGTTTTCGGTCATATACAACATCTTATGATGAAACCTCCATGATTAAGTGTTAATCACATACGCGCATGATCAAAAAGGAGGTTCCATATGACCTTATAAAAAATAATTTTGAAAATATGAAACGGCATTCATTATAAAACATTTAACAATTGTTCTTTGATCTTTTCCAGATCATCTTTCATCATGATCACGTTTTTTTGAATGATACTGTCATTGGCCTTGGAACCAATGGTATTTATTTCTCTTCCTATTTCCTGGGCAATAAACGTTAATTTCTTTCCTGCTATTTCTTCATTGGTCATGGTATCGATAAAATAATCACAATGATTCTTAAGCCTGACAATTTCTTCAGTGATATCAAGCTTTTCAAGATAAAATATAATTTCCTGTTCAAACCGGTTTTGGTCAATATCTTTTGGATCCATATATTTTTCGAAGTTTTTAAGTAACCTGGACCTTATCTTTTCTATGCGTTCATCTTTGTTTTCGTCAATAATTTTCAGGTATTGCAGGATGCTTTTGATGTGTAACCGGAAATCTTTTTCCAGTGCTTCTCCTTCCTGCATACGAAATTGGTTGACTTCATTGGCAGCCATTTCTATGGCGTTGAATATTTCATTCCAGTCGGCTTCATCGATTTCAGCATTTTCGTACTTAAAAGTTTCAGGAAATCGCATGATGATGGACAAAGGATCTGCAGGCTCTGGAAGTTGATGATTTTCTGCCATCGATAATAGCTGATGGTAATAATTTTCTATAATGGCCCGGTTGAGCGAAGCAGAAGGCTCAGGACTCTTGGGTTCATAGTTCATAAATACTTCGATTTTTCCTCTTGCCAGTTTTTCTGAGAAGAACTTTCTTAATGCCGGCTCTTTGTCTTTAAAAGAATTAGGTACCTTGAAGTTGACGTCCAACTGTTTGCTGTTTAGGGATTTTATTTCCACCTGAATCGCAAATTTATCGGTTTCCATAAAATATTTTCCAAAGCCGGTCATGGATTTTATCATCATTCAATATTTTAAAAATGCAGAATATTTTTCTTTTGATTGTATTTATATTATTAACTTTACAAAAATCAAAATAAAACCTGATATTATAAGATATTTTTTATTTTTTATTAGAATCTGCTTGCAATAATTTGTTGTTTATTTTCAAAAGATATGGAATGCCATGTCTGTACGCTGCAAATATAAGCTGAATGAGTTGAAAAGCAACTTAAATTCATTATAGATAAAATATAGATCGTTTTCTGTTGCATATAACGCTTAAATTTCTTAAGTTTGGTAATTATATTAAATAATTTTTGATAATCAGTAAATCAAACGAAATCATATAGTTATGAAAAAGTTTTTATTTTTATTTTTAGTTACCTTTGTTGGAGTTTCTTCAGCAAAGGCCATTGACCATTTTACGCCTATATGGAGCGGAAATGGCTATGATCACATGAACATTTATATTTATGCTGCTACTTTAGACAACCAGCAACTTGAGTCAGGCGATGAGATAGGTGTCTTTGATGGTGATAATTGTGTGGGTGCAGCATTGGTGGAAGGGGAGATCAGTGAATCCAATCCCGTTGAAATTCGTGTTTCAAAGGATGATCCCACGACCGGAGATGTGGACGGATACGTGGAAGGAAATACCCTTCAGTTTAGAATATGGGATGAATCGAGAGACATTGAAGCGGCAAATATTTTCAGGTCGTTTTCCTTTGGCAGTGGGGTCTTTAACGCAGGAGCATCAGCTACAGTTTCACTAAGCGGGTTTTCACCCAATACAGCGCCTGAATTTACTTCCTCTCCGGTGACTTCCGCGACAGAAGGTGTTCTTTATGAATATACGGTTGAAGTCAGTGATCCGGATATTAACGCCAACATTGTCATTTCGAAAAGCCGTCTTCCAGGCTGGTTGACATTAATCGACAACGGGGATGGTACCGCAAAACTGACGGGTGTTCCGGAGAATAAAGATGTGGGTACACACCAGGTGGAAATTGCGGCATCAGACAGAATCATTAATACCCCAATCAAGCAATCTTTTGCCATCACCGTGGAAAATGTAAATGATGAACCGGTATTTGAATCTGTTCCGAAAACAAAGGCTCAAGAGTCCGTAGTATATGGGTACATCATCCGGGTGAAAGATGTGGATGATTCTGATGTGACCATCGCTGCGACCACCTTGCCTTCCTGGCTGCAATTACTTGATACAAATAATGTGCAGGTAATCGGAGGTATTCCCACCCAGGCCAATGTCGGAGAACATAATGTGGTATTAACCGCGTCTGATGGAGAATCCACGGTTCAGCAGTCCTTTACCATCACAGTCATTGCTGTCGACAATGAACCCCAGATTGCGACCACCGCTTTACCGGCAGGTGCGGAGGGAACACCTTATGAGACACCGGTTGAATTTACCGACACTGATTCTGAGACCCTCACAGTCCGGCTTTTAAAAGCTCCACCTTGGTTGTCCATTGAAGAATCCGGATCAATCGAAGCCACCGTAAATCTCAGTGATCAAAGGGCAAACATAACGCTTGTCGGCACCCCTTTGCAACCGAGAACCTACCAGGTGGTCATTGGTTACTCCGATGGTTCCTTTAACAAACAAGCTGCATTGGACCTGTTTGTCAGTGATGTAAATGATAAACCCCAAGCCAGGAGCTATAAAGATACTTTACAGGAAGACAAGATTTCCTTTATCGGACTGGCCGGATTTGACAAAGAAACGCCCAATAATGCATTAACGTTCAACATCATATCTCCTCCAAATAATGGAACACTCACCAAAGTTTCCTCGGTGTTCTTCAAGTATCAGCCAAACCAGGATTTTAACGGAAATGATACCATACAATATGCCGTATTTGATGATGGGGTACCCAGGTTGTCCGATACCGGAACAGTGGTACTGACCGTCCTGCCTACCAATGACAGGCCTTTCGTTACAGTGGCCAATTCCAGGATAACCATGGAGGAAAATGATACCATTGATATCAGCCTGCAGCTAAATGATGATTCTGATACCACCACCCTTGGACTCATCAAGGCATTCGGCCCGTTTAACGGGAAATTTATTGGTGACAGCCTGACCGGGGAATATCAATACATACCCATGAAGGATTTTGTGGGAACCGATGTGATATTTGTTCAGGCCAAAGAATTACATACCCCTGAGCAATTGGTGTCTGAACCATTGATGCTGCAGATCAGGGTAACCAATGTAAATGCACCGCCGATTGCTTTTCCAAGATTTGTGAGACTTCTGGAAGATCATGACCGCGAATTCCGTTTGTTTGCTTTTGATCAGGAAGACAATTTGTTTGATTTAACCCTTGAAATCATCGATCAACCCTATAAGGCTGATTCCATAACGCTTAACGGAAACATAGCGACCTATTACCCGAAAATGAATGAAGCAGGCAGGGATTCATTTACATACAGGGTAGTGGACTTGAATGGGGCGATTTCTGATACCGCTGAAGTCAAGCTGAATATCAGGCCCATTAATGACAGGCCAACGGCCAGGTTAGATACTGTGATTTGGGATCCTGGAGAGGGTAATCTTTTTGACATCGATTTCTCAAACTATATATCAGATGTTGAGGTTTCAGCCAATTCACTCAACATTGAATTTATGGTGAAAAAAGAAGGTTTTGCAGGTCAGGGACTATTCGGGGGACAGCTCTCTCAGCGTACTAAAAATGTGGAATTTGACTATGATGCAAGCACAAATACCGGACCCGACAGCACGGATTTTATATTATACAGGGTATCTGACGGGATGTTAAAGTCAGAAGCCACTGCCCTGGTGGTCATGACCAAAAATAACTACAGCAATAAATCCTTTACGGTAGCCAAGGACTTAAAAGCTGCTAAAGATACCATGCCAACTGCTTATGGAGACTCGACATCCGTGAATTTCGGAGAAGAAGTGGAAGTACTCTTTATCGGTATCGATAATGACTCAACTGGCCTGTTTAATGATATCTTAGATGTTGAAATCATTGAACCTCCCAAAAAAGGGAAGTTTACATTTAATAAAGGCTTCAAGGCCACCAGTCAACCTGGCGTCCCAACAACATCCTCTTCTGGTCTTTATGCACCATCATCAACTTCTGATGCGGTAATTTTTGATGAGGTGAAGTTTAAGGTATCCAAACCATCAGATACGTCCCTTTCAGACACCAACACAGTCAGGATAAGAATCATACCGGCCAATGCAGAACCCACCATCAGTGATCTGCCAAATCTTCAGGGCAAGGAGGATACCTCCCATTCTCATGGCATTACTTTTGAAGATTTGGATGATACCACATCAGTCATGTGGAACTTTTCTGCCAACACGGATGGTGTCGATTTCAAATGGGATACGGTCAGCAATAGTCAGATAACTTTGACGGTTACACCCCCAAAGGATTATTATGGCAATATGCTGATTAATGTGCAATGCAGCGATAGTTTTGCGACAGCGACTGAAGATTTCGTGCTGGAAATTGAAAACATCAATGATGCTCCCGTTCTTAAAACACCTGATAATCAGGCAACTTTCGAGAATCAACCGCTTTCATTGGTCGTTTTTGGAGAGGATGTGGACAGTGATTCATTGACCTACACTGCCAACTCTAAGAATCCGGAATCAGTGGAATCGCTAAATTTCGATGATAATGTGTTAACCATTGCACCGAAAGACGGATTTATCGGGGAGGATTCCGTATATGTGACCGTTTCTGATAATGAACAGGATGCATTGACGGATAGAAAAGGATTTAAACTGACGGTCGCACCGGCGGATGAAGCACCATTGCTGGCTGATATCAGCAATAAGGAGATAGATGAGGATAATACACTGAACTTTACCGTATCTCCGACTGATACCGACACCAGTGAGACGCTCACATTAACCGTGTTAAGTACCAATCAGGGCTTGATACCGGAAGAAAATGTCACCGTCGATGTAAAAGTAGCCAAATCCAATGTGACGAGAACTATTCAGATTACGCCGGAAGCGGAGGCATACGGAGAAGGTGAAATATCGGTGAAAGTAACTGATGACCAGGGAAATCAGACCGTTAAGACATTCAAGGTCACCGTCATCGAGGTGGATGACCCGCCGTCATTTGATCAAATATCCGATATAACAATGGATGAGGAAGGAACGGCCACAATGATTCTTTCTGCTACTGACATCGATTCCGACAACCTAACCTATTCGGCTGAATCCAATAACGTTAACCTGTCAGTTGAACAGAACGGAAGTGAGTTTACACTCACCGGTGCAGAAGATTTCTACGGCAATGTGACCATAGATATTTCAGTAAAGGATGCCAGCAATACCATCATTGATGTGGTGAATGTAACGGTCAATAATGTTCAGGATAAACCGGCATTCACCTCTGATCCGGTGGAAAAAGCTGAAGTAGGCAATGCTTATTCCTATACGGTTACCTTTGAAGATCCGGATGATGAAGATCAGTTTGACCTGACCGGTACTACATTGCCCGGATGGCTTGACGTTTCAGGTAATCCAAATGGTACATTTACCTTAAGTGGTACACCGGCCAATGATCACAAAGGCAATAATGAAGTAATACTTACCCTTTCAGATGGCAAAGATGAAGTTCAGCAGTCCTTTACCATTAATGTTACCGGAGGGGTAGGAATTGAAAGTTACATTACAGCTGAAAACATCAATGTTTACCCGAACCCTTCCAGCGGAACATTTGAAATTAGGTTGGTTAACAAATTTTTGGGAGAGGTGGATATCAGGATTTATGATGTGGCCGGCAAACTGGCTTATAGAAACATTGTGAGAAAAGCAACAGACAACGAAGTCATACCCGTTAATCTGGAAAGCCCTTCAGAAGGCCATTATCAAATACAAATTGTTGCTGATGGTAAGGTAGTCAATAAGAAAATACTCATAAAGTAGTCATCAAATAAGAAAGATTATTATCGCACCAAAAGGGGAATTATTCACATAAGATTCCCCTTTTTTTTATATTTCCTCTGAAAAAAGATAAACATATAATGGTCAGAGAACCATACATAAATTTTTTCATGCTATTGTGTATATTTACATGAAAAAATTTATGTAGGTTTGCCGAAAATAAACATTATGGAAAATAATCAAGTATTGGATATCGATCAGGATGTAAAATGGATTGGCATATTGGATTATGATATTGTCACCTTTGATATTGTCATGGAAACAAAATATGGCACCACTTATAATTCTTATTTTATCAACGCCGATAAGAAAGCCATCATCGACACCTCCAAAGAGTTGTTTAAAGATGAATACCTGGAAAAAGTTAAAGCCGTGGTCGATCCGCAAGAAATAGAATACATTATCCTGAATCACACCGAACCCGATCATTCCGGCAATTTAAATCATTTGCTTGAATTGGCCAAAAATGCAATCGTCGTGGGAAGTGGCAATGCCATTCGGTATCTCACGGATATCGTTAATAAAGAATTCAAATCACTTAAGGTGAAAGATGGGGATACCCTGGATTTGGGGAATAAAACCCTTCATTTTATTGGAGCTCCGAATCTTCATTGGCCTGACACCATCTATACCTACCTGGCGGAAGACAAGATATTGTTCACCTGCGACTCATTTGGTGCTCATTACTGTGACAGTCGGATGTTTGATGACATGGTAGAGAATTATGATGATGCCTTTAAATACTATTTTGATGTGATTTTAAAGCCTTACTCAAAATTTATGCTGAAAGCCATTGATAAAATCAAACCCCTGGATATATCGGTGGTGGCTCCTGGACATGGCCCCATACTGAGGTCCAAGTGGAAAAAGTATTTGGAACTTTCTGCCGAATATGCCAGTAATTACCTGGATACCATTACCTCCGATCAGCATTATGTTTTTCTGGCTTATATCTCTGCTTATGGATATACCAAAGAAATGGCTCATTCCATTGAAACCGGACTGAGAAAGGCCGGCATCAAGAATATAGAAATGACGGATATTGAAAACATTGACTTAGGAGAGCTTGAATCAGCCATTGTAAAAAGCGAGGGCATCCTTGTCGGTTCTCCCACCATCAACCAGAATACCTTATTGCCGGTTTATAAAATGTTTGCCCTCATCAATCCGATAAGGGATAAAGGAAAGCTGGCCGGTTCTTTTGGTTCTTATGGGTGGAGCGGTGAAGCTGTCAAATTAATTGACAGCCATTTGAGTCATTTAAAATTAAAAGTGTTTGAGGATGGACTCGCCGAGAAGTTTTATCCCGGACAGGATAAGGAAAAAAAGTTTGTGGATTTTGGATTTCGCTTTGGAAAACAATTAATATCCGCTGATAACTAAAGATATATAGTTTTCTTAGTTTCACTATATAAGGCGTCTGAACCTTACCTGCCAGGGGTATATCAATTATCAATTGTAAATAAAAACCTCCTCGGGTCATTTAATGCGATAACAAATCATGAATACAGGGACTTTAACAAGGGCCTTACATCTTCCGTCCCTTCCACATAGTATTTGGCCACGGTGGGTTTTGTGCCGACCTTGATGGTAATGGCATCATCAGGCAGATCCTTGAATAAATATTCATCGGTCCAGTCATCGCCTATCCCAAATATGAAATCATATTTTGTTTCCCCCATCCGGTTCAGGGCAGCCCTTCCTTTATTGATGCCGGCGCTTTTTATTTCCAGCACCTTGTCGCCGTCCATGATTTCCAAATCATGATTGGTAATCAGTTCCAGCATTTCTTCTTTTAACTCCCAGGAGCGTAAGTTGCCTAAATCCGGATCGGCTTTTCTGTAATGCCATACCAGAGAGTAATTCTTTTCTTCTATGAAAGAACCCGGGGTTCTGTCCACATAGAATTCAATATATGGCCTTACTATGTCTTTCCATTCTGCTTTGGTTTGTTCCATGATTTCCCAGTCACCAACAGGCATTTTTGTCCATACTCCATGCTCGGCAATTATTGTAATATTCCAGCTTCCGGAAAACCAGTCTGCCAGGGTTTCCTTATGCCGGCCGCTTATTATTACCACATCATTATTGGGAAGTTTGGATAATATGGAAAGCATATTATACAAGTCCTCATCAGGAGCTGCTTCTAAAGGATCTTTCTTAAATGCAGACAATGTTCCGTCATAGTCGAGAAAAAGAATGCTCTTTTTGGCTTTTTTAAATTTATTTTTGATTTTGTCTTTTATCTGCTCATTGATTTTTTTGGTTTGCTTTGTCTCCTGAAGCTTCTTGACATTGGATAAGCCTCCTATAAAATAACTGGCCCATTTGGCTTCAGTATAGTTTTTAAGCCTGTCCTGCAACACGGAGTTCCTGTTTATTTGTTCTTCTTCAGGCATGTTAATCGCTTTCTTAATGTTAAGGGCAATGTCCTCTATGTTATTGGGATTGCTTAAAAGTGATTCGTACATTTCTTTTGCGGCACCGGCCATTTCACTTAATATCAGCACTCCTTTTCCATCGATCCTGGTAGCGATAAACTCTTTCGACGCCAGGTTCATCCCGTCTCTGAACGGGGTTAAAATGGCGATATCGGATAAAGTGAATATTTCAGTCAGATCATCAAAATTCAGATTTCTGAAGAAATACCATATCGGTGTCCAGTTTATGACAGCGAATTCCCCGTTGATCTTTCCGACCAGCTCATCAATTTCTCCTTTCAGGTTTTCGTTCTCATCGTTTGACTCCGAATTCTCCATGAGGACAAATAATAGAATTACATTTTCCCTGTATTCCGGATATTTGGTTAAGAAATGCTGGTATGTCCGCAATCTTTCAGGCAAACCCTTGGAGCGATCAAGCTGATCAATCGATAACAATATTTTTCTGTTTTGTCCTTGCGATTTAAAGAGTTCTATTTCTTTCTGAAGATCCGATTTTTGCTCTTCCGGTCTTTTTTTAATTTTTTTCGCGGCATCATAAAAACGATTATAATCCACCCCCATGGGAAAAGAGTCCACTTTGGCAATGCGTTCTTCCAGAAGAATTTTATTAAAATCGGTATCATAACCCAGCAAGCGTCTTACACAACTCATAAAATGCCTTTCATAATCATAGGTATGAAAACCAATTAAATCCGCTCCGAGTAAACCTTCCAGTATCTCAATACGCCATGGCAGCAACCTGAATACTTCATAGGAAGGAAAAGGTATATGCAAAAAGTATCCTATGGAAGTGTCAGGATTCGATTCCCTGAGAAATTTGGGCAGCAGCATCAAATGATAGTCATGTATCCAGATTTTGTCGCCTTCATTAATAATATTCCGGATCAATTCAGCATATTGCTTATTTAAATTTTCATATCCAATCCAGGCCTCCTGATTAAACTCAATGTTTTGAAGGAAATAATGAAATACAGGATGAATGATTTGATTGTTGAAAACATTGAATTCATCGGTAACTTCTGTTTTTTCATTAAATAGCGGAAAACAATTATTTTCGTAAAGTTTTATTCTGAGGGCTTCTTTTTTTTCTTCTGAAAACTCTTCATCCTTAAGGTTTAATCCCCCCACCCAAAAGCAATTCTGAGATTTGTAAAAATAATTGAGGCCGGCATTAAAACTGCCTTCACGCGGGTTTACATCTATATGTCCATTCTTAAATTCAATTTTTACAGGCAATTGATGAGACACCATCAGCAATCGTTCACTCATAATAAATGATTTTTTAATTAAACGCTACAATATATGAAAAATGCATGAATTTCAAAACCCGTGAACAAATAATATTGTTTAAGTTTTGTTCTTGTATATGATATTTTTTGTTAATTTGGGCATGTAAAATGTCCGGTGTTTAATATAACAGGATATGGTATTCAAATATGAACGAACCAAAATTAAAATAATATAATATGAACAGTCATAAATTTGATGCGGTTATTTTCGATCTGGACGGGGTGATAACGCAAACAGCCCTGGTTCATGGACATGCCTGGAAAGAAATGTTTGATAATTACCTAAAGGGAAGGGAGGAAAAGTATGGGGAACCCTTCAAGCCGTTCACCCATGCAGATGATTATCTTCCTTATGTTGACGGAAAACCCCGCTATAAAGGGGTGGCTGATTTTTTAGCCTCCCGTAATATCGATATTCCTTATGGAGATCCGGGTGATCCACCAGAAAAAGAAACGGTATGTGGACTGGGAAATCAGAAAAACGTGGCATTTAACGAGGTGCTGAAAAGAGATGGAGTCAAAGTGTATGATTCAACTTTTCAGTTAATAAAAAACCTTCGGTCGGAGGGAATCAAAGTCGGCGTGGCTTCCTCAAGCAAAAATTGCAAACCTGTCCTCGAAGTGGCCGGTTTGATTGAGCTTTTTGATACCCGGGTTGACGGCGTTGTTTCCATCGAACTGAATTTAAAAGGAAAACCTGAACCTGATATTTTTACCACCGCTTGCGATAATGTAGGGGTCACTTACGACAAGGCGGTCATTGTGGAAGATGCCGTTTCCGGCGTGCAAGCGGGAAAAAATGGTAATTTCGGACTTACCCTGGGAATCGCCAGGGAAGAAAATGTCAGTGAATTGTATGCGAACGGGGCGGACATTGTTGTAACGGATATTGAGGAGCTGGGTGGTATTGATGCCATTAATCATTGGTTTACAGAAGGCGTGGAGAAAGATAATTGGACGTTGAAATATCTTGATTACAATGAAGGAAAGGAAAACACAAGGGAATCGCTTTTAGCAGTTGGAAATGGTTATTTTGCCACGAGGGGTGCCCTGGAAGAAACAAAAGCCAGTGATATGAATTATCCGGGGACTTATATGGCAGGACTCTATAACAAGTTAGATTCGGAAGTCTCCGGTAAAACAATTACCAATGAAGACTTTGTTAATTGTCCCAATTGGTTGATTACTTCTTTTAAGATAAATGATAATCCCTGGATTGATTTAAATGAAGTGGAAATTGTTTCCATTTCCAGGTATTTATCATTACAGGAGGGGGTGTTATACAAAGAAATGACCATACGGGATGATCAGGGAAATGAAACCCTGATTTCTTCCAAAAGGTTTGTCAGCATGGCCAACTCGCACACCGGGGCTATGCAGTATTCCATGACTCCACTCAATTACTCCGCAAAAGTGCAATTAAGAACTGGTTTAGATGGTAACCTGCAAAATGCTGGCGTCAAAAGATACCAGCAGCTTAATCAGGATCATCTGAAACCCTTAAGCAACAGGGAACAGGATGATAAGATTTCTTTGCTGGTGGAGACCACCACAACCGGAACTCAAATTGCCACAGTGGCAAAAGTTCATGCTTTGGCAGATAACACTGAAGTTAACTATTATCATGAAACCATCGGAGATGGAGAAGTCTATACATACCTGGAAGCAAACCTGGAAAAAAATGAAAAACTGGGTTTTGAGAAAGTCTTATCCATATATACATCCAAAGCCGATGATGTGGATGATCCAATGAATTCCGCATGGAATGATGTGTCGGTAAGTCAGGATTTTGATGAATTGCTGGAGGAAAGCCGAAAAGAGTGGGATAGCTACTGGAAGGATATGGATATGTTGATTGAGGGAGACAGGTATGCTCAAAAGATCATTCGTATCCATATTTACCATTTGCTGGTTACCGCTTCTAAGAACAGTGTCAAATATGATTTTGGTATTCCTCCCCGCGGCTTGCATGGTGAAGCATACAGGGGCCATATATTCTGGGATGAACTGTATTTGTTGCCGTTTTATTTCATGCATTTGCCTGATGTAGCGAGGTCTTGTTTGGAATACAGGTATAAACGGCTGGATGCAGCCAGGCAAAATGCCCGGGAAAACGGATATGAGGGGGCCATGTTTCCCTGGCAAAGCGGAAGTGACGGGTCTGAAGAATCACAAGTAATTCATTTAAATCCGGTGTCCGGTGAATGGGACCCCGATTACAGCTCATTACAGCGCCACATTTCCATTGCCATTGCCTACAATATCTGGGGTTATATTCATTATACCAATGATTATCAATATCTTAAGGAACAGGGTGCTGAGTTATTCCTGGATATATGTAAATTCTGGGTAAGCAAAGCTGAATATGATGCCAGTGATCAAAGATATCATATCGACCGGGTGATGGGGCCGGATGAGTTTCATGAGAAATATCCTGATGCGGATCACGGTGGACTCAAGGATAATGCCTACACCAATATCATGGTCGTATGGCTGCTCAACCGGGCATTTGAATATATCAATTATTTGAAAGAAGAAAATAATAAAGCGATTTTGTCCAGGCTGGAGTTAGATGACGAGGTTCTGAACAAATGGAAAGATATTGCATCAAAAATGTCTATTCCGGTATCTGATGAAGGTATTATAGCGCAGTTCGAAGGATATTTTGATCTCAAGGAAGTGGATTGGGACGTTTACAAGGAAAAATATGAGGATATTCATCGCATGGACCGGGTACTGAAAGCTGAAGGAGAATCACCGGATGAATTTAAGGTATCCAAGCAGGCCGATTTATTGATGGCTTATTATTTGCTTGATCCGGAAGATGTGGATGCTTTAATCAAGGATCTGGGGTATCATTTGCCAGCGCATTATTTAAAAAAGAATTATGATTATTATCTGAAAAGAACGTCGCATGGGTCCACATTAAGCAGGGTCGTACATGCTTATCTGGCTAATTCGCTTGGCGATAAAACGCTGGCATGGAAATTTTATATGGAAGCATTGGGCAGCGATATAAATGATATTCAGGGAGGTACTACCGGCGAGGGAATTCACGTTGGCGTCATGGGGGGTACTATCCTGGAAGTGCTCACAGCCTTTGCCGGGATCAGGTTTAACAAGGAAGTATTGGATGTATATCCCAATATTCCTGAGATGTGGAAAAAAGTCGCATTTAATTTTTATTTTAAAGAAAACTATTACACATTTGAACTGAGTTCCGGGAAACTAAAGGTTTTCGTGGAATCAGTTGATAACAAAAAGGTTAAAATAAATGTGAAGGGAAATAACCTTGAAATTGAACCACTTGTCTGGAATGAATTTGATGTTTAATATAAATAGCGGGGAATTCAACTAATGTTAGGGGATGTTTTATTAATTGGAGATTTACATCGTAAAGCGGCCAAACATATCCATGAATATATTCTCAGGGATAAAGCCAACAAACCCCATGATCATAAGTATGTGGTGGCCATATCAGGAGAATCCGGCTCAGGGAAAACAGAACTGGCCCATGTATTGGCCAATAACATGAAATGGGATAGTATCAGAGCTAAACTGCTGCACCTGGATAATTACTACAAAGTTCCCCCGCTTATGAGGACGGAATGGCGGAAAACAAACGGACTGGATTCTATCGGGTTGAACGAAATAGACTGGAAGCTTGTTAACAAAACCATACAGGATTTTAGAGAGGACCGTGAATCAATGATTCCCATTATAGATATTATCCCTGAAACGGTGGACAAACTGATAACGGATTTTAAAAAAATCAGCATGCTCATTATTGACGGACTTTATGCCATTAATGCGGAGGATATTGACCTGAATGTATTTATTGATCTCACCTACCATGAAACCAAAATGGCCCAGCTGGTCAGGGAAAAAGAAATCCCTGATGAATTCCGCCTCCAGGTATTGGAAAGGGAACACCGGCATGTTCGTTCCCTTCTTCCCAAAGCCGACATTGTTGTCAACAAAAACTTTGAAATAATTGAATCAAAAGATTATCATTTAGACTAAGTTCATTATTTTTGTTATAATTGGGAATTTTACAATTTCTTATTGATATGATAATATTTTATTAATGTGCTTACTTTTGATGTAAATGGATTATGTTGTTGATTGTTAGCGTCTTATGCTTTTGACTTGTCTATTAAAAGATTCCGGGCAGATAAAATATTTGAATATTTCATAAAAATTTTATAATTTTTAAGGAAAAATTACAGGGATATATTATGAAAAACCTTAACTACGGGGTAATAGGGAACTGCCGATCCGCAGCATTAATTTCACAAGAAGGCTCCATTGAATGGTGCTGTCTGCCGGACTTTAATTCAGCTTCTGTATTTGCAAAAGTCCTGGATAGAAAAAAAGGAGGAGAATTCAGTGTAGATGTTGATAAAAATTATCAAATTACCCAGGAATATATTCATGATACCAATATCTTAACAACGAAATTTACCAAAGGAAATGATTCTTTTGAAGTGATTGATTTTCTGCCCAGGTTTGAGTCTGAAGAAGGCGGATATTTTAACCCCCCCGATTTGATTAGGTATATCAAATACATATCCGGAGCGCCAAAAGTAAAATTCATCTATGATCCGAAATTATATTACGCTGAATATGAAACCGAGACCGAAATCTATGATGAATATATTAAAAGCTATACCACGAAAGGGGTTTATGAATCGGTTTATTTATATACATGTATTGATCTTCAGGATATTGTGAATCAAAATGAAATCACCCTGACCAGGGATGCTTATTTTCTTCTGAGCTACAATCAGAAAATAGAAGAGATGAAGCTTAATAAGATATATTTAAAGCTTCAGAGAACCCGCGAATATTGGTTGCGGTGGTCGCAAAGAACCTATCGCACCAGGAAATATAACAAAGAGATTAGAAGAAGTTCCCTGGTATTGAAATTGCTGACTTATGAAAAGACCGGGGCCATATTGGCAGCTGTGACCACTTCGATTCCCGAGACAATCGGAGGGGTAAGAAACTGGGACTATCGATATTGCTGGATAAGGGATGCTTCCATGATCATCAATACGCTTACCCAGTTTGGGCATTTCACCAGTGCAAAGAATTTTCTGGATTTCATCATGGATTTGATTCCCGCTAAAGATGAAAAGATTCAAATCATGTATGGCATAAGGGGGGAAGACAGGCTGACTGAAAAAACCCTTGATCACCTGGCAGGATATGAAAATTCAAAACCTGTGAGAATAGGTAATTCAGCCTATATGCAAAGACAGAAAGATATATATGGTGTTTTAATGGATGTGATATATCAAAATTTCAAACTCTATGTAAAATCCCAGGAAGGCAGTGAGGAACTATGGACCCTGGTCAGAAACATCGTCAAAATCGTAGAAAGAAACTGGACCAAGCCTGATAAAGGAATCTGGGAAATCAGCAGCGAACAGCAGCATTTTACATTTTCAAAAGTGTTATGCTGGGTGTCTATCGACCGGGGAATGAAAATTGCCAAAATGATTGGAAAAAGCAATTATGAAAAACAATGGAGATTGTTAAGGGACGAAATCAGGGAAGACATCATCAAAAATGCCTGGAGTGAAAAACTGCAGAGTTTCAAGCGTTCCTATGAATCGGAGGATATGGATGCTTCTAACCTCTTGATGGAAGATTATGGTTTTATTGATGCCGGTGATCCAAAATATATCAATACCGTGAAGGCCACCAAAGAACACCTGCTTCACGAAGGTTTGATGTTCAGGTACAAAAATCCGGATGACTTTGGCAAGCCTTCTTCATCTTTTACCATATGTGCATTCTGGTTGGTAGCCAGTTTACATAAAATCGGAGAGGAAGAAGAGGCAGAAAAGATGTTCAACCAGGTGCTTCAATACAGCAATCATTTAGGCCTTTTCAGTGAAAACATTGATTTTGAAACCAAACGCCTCCTTGGGAACTTCCCGCAAGGGGGGTCGCATTTGGCATTGATTAATGCCGCATTAAGCCTTTCCAAAAACAACCATTGATTTCTGTCATTCTTCTGCGGCATGGCTTCTTTCTGACCAAAAGACAATAAGTCATTTTTTCTAAATTATTCTAAAATAAGCATTTCACAGTATAAGCTTTTTGTAATTTAAAATTAAATTTGTTTATTTATGCCGGAAATTCTGATCAAATATTAAAGCATATGTTTGGCATACTTGAATTCATTGATAAGATAATTCTGGCATACAATGAATATGTGGGCGGTTATCTCTTGTTATTGATACTCATACCTGCCGGCTTGTATTTTTCTGTCCGGTTTAAATTTCTTCAGCTCCGAAAAATTGGTCATTCCATTCAGGTCATCTCAGGAAAATTTGACAAAGAGGAAGATGCAGGGGACATCAACCACTTCAGGGCCCTGACCACCGCTTTATCTGCTACTGTGGGAACCGGAAACATCGTTGGGGTGGCCCTGGCCATTTATTGGGGTGGACCGGGTGCTATCTTGTGGATGTGGCTGACCGGCCTGCTGGGAATGATGCTAAAATTTGTTGAATGCACCCTTTCCCTGAAGTATAGAAAAGTCAATGAAGACGGCTCCATCTCAGGAGGCCCGATGTATTATATGGAAAAAGGACTGAAAGACCGGTTTGGAAATTTTGCCAAGCTTCTGGCCATTATATTTGCTTTTGCCACCATCGTGTGTTCACTCGGTACCGGAAACATAGCACAATCCAATTCTATTTCCGATGTGATGTTTACCAATTATAACATTCCTACATGGGTAGCAGGAGTATTGTTATCGGTGCTGGTATTTATGGTGATTGTTGGAGGAATAAGACGAATTGCGAAGATTACATCCAGACTGGTACCTTTAATGGCCATCATGTATTTTCTTGCTTGCATTTTGATCATTGCATTGTTTTACAAAGAAATTCCACATGCTTTTTCCATGATCATTTCTGATGCTTTTACGGGCACGGCAGCTACCGGAGGTTTTATTGGTTCATCCCTGATGATGACCATCCGCTTTGGGGTAGCCAGGGGGTTGTTTTCCAATGAAGGCGGACAAGGGTCTGCAGCCATCGCTCATGCAGCGGCGAAGACAAAATATGCTGCAAGGGAAGGACTGGTTGCCTCTGTGGGTCCGTTTATCGATACATTGATTATCTGTACCCTCACTGCTTTGGTGGTTATCCTTACCGGCGCATGGAAAGGCGGAGTGGAAGGGGTTGGGATGACCCTGGAAGGTTTTACCAACGGGCTCAAAGTCATCAACCTTGATTTTATCGGCAGGCACATTGTAGCCATTGGTTTGTTGTTGTTCGCTTTTTCTACCATGATAAGCTGGTCATATTATGGTGACAGGGCCACTGAATACCTTTTCGGCAGAAGGTACCTGACGCATTACAGACTGGTGTTTGTCTTGTTTGTATTTCTTGGGGCCATATGGGGAATCGACATAGTCTGGCATTTTGTGGATATGGTCATTACATTCATGACCATACCGAATTTAATTGCCATGATATTGCTGGCAGGGGTGGTATCAAAAGAAGTAAACCATTATTTTAAAGGCAAACACGATAAAGCGCTTCCCTGAGCAATTCTTTCATTTTATTGAATTACTTTATGATATTTCTTCATTGATAAAGGCATGCTTCAATAAAGTTTCATTTACTTTTTAAACCATTTTCTCTTTACGTTGTTAGATTTTAAAATTGTTAAATATTTATCATAACAATCAATGAAGAAAGAGTTAAAAAATATATTGGTACCTGTTGATTTTGATGCGCCTTCACTGAATGCGTTGAAATATGCCTATCATTTTGCAAAAAATCTCAACGGGGAACTGATTTTATTGTCGGTAATAGAAACCCCGGGGTTATTGGCTGATTTTTTTTCGTCCGGTGACAGCCTTGTCAAACTTACCAATCAATATAAAGAAAAGCTTTATGAGAGTTCTGAACCTTATCAGAAAAAAGGCGATGTAAAGATTTCCACCCGGGTGGAACGGGGCAAATCTTACCGGAAGATTCTGGAAGTGGCTGATGAAAGCAATGCCCGGCTTATCATTTTAGGTGAGAATCATCAAAAAGATAGCCCTGATCAGGAACTTGGGAGCACCGTCTATCACATTACCCTTAAATCTCCCATTCCGGTGCTGACCCTTAAAGGGGATGCAGAAAGTATGAAAGATAAGATAGTGGTGCCGCTTGACTTAACCAGGCAGACCAGAAAACAGCTTTTTAGTGCCATGGTTTATGGATTAAACTATGATGCTGAAATATACCTTGTTTCTGCGCTCGTTGGCGGCATTAAAATGAAGGACAGCCGTATTCATAATAAACTTGTGAAAGCCAAACAGCTGTTGCAGGAAAATGGCGTTAAAACCCATGTTAAACTATTTGAACGTTCAGAAACCCCGCCATTCAGGAGAGTAATAGAATATGCCGATGAAATATCTGCTGGAATGATATTGTTGATGACGCATCAGGAAGGTTATACCTATGATAATTACATAGGAGCATTTGCCCATCATATTATCAATAAGTCAAAAGTACCGGTTTTAAGCCTGACTTCTTCGGCCACACGGGAAGATTTCGAAAAGATGTTCAAAGGCTTTGTTGATCCGGTGGGAATGTTAACGAAATAAACCATTATTCAATTAACCTCCTAAATCATTCGAATGCATTACCTGTTACTTATATATTTTGTAGTAGCCTTTGGAATGTTTTTGATTCCCCGAAGGTATGTCAAAATGGATCCTTTTATATTGGCTTTGGTGCAAACAGGAATTTTTTTGTTTTTTCTTTTTAACCTCCCGGAGGTCGCTGCCGGAAAGAACATACATACGTTGATACCCTGGCTTCCTGAAATCGGACTAAATATAGAATTAAGACTGGATGGACTTAGCATGGCTTTTGCCCTGCTGGTTTCAGGAATCGGTGCATTGATTTTTTTGTTCAGTAAAGTATATATGGAGCATGAAGAATATACCAGAAGGTTTTATTTCTATCTTTTTATATTCAGTGCAGCCATGCTGGGAATGGTGTTGTCCTATAACTTGATTCTTTTATTCATTTTTTGGGAGCTGACCAGTTTTTTCTCATACCTGCTGATAAGTTTTTATAATGAAAAAGAAAGTGCACGCGATGCCGCTTTTCAGTCGCTTTACGTGACGGTTTTTGGCGGTTTGTTTTTATTGGCGGGTATAATCCTTATAGGAAGCATAGTTGACAGCTACTCACTTGGAGCCTGGATTGAGCATTCGGAACAGATTAAGTTAAGTCCTCTTTATCTGCCGGGTTTACTGCTTATATTAGTGGGGGTTTTTTCTAAATCTGCCCAGTTTCCTTTTCATTTTTGGTTGCCCGGAGCCATGCAGGCTCCTACACCTGTTAGTGCCTATTTGCATTCTGCCACCATGGTCAAAGCCGGTATTTTTCTGATTGCCCGGATCAGCCCGGTGATGGGAGGAACTGTTGAATGGACGCACATTATCCCTTTGTTTGGGGCCATCACAATGTTATTGGGGGCTTATTTTGCCATTACACAGACTGATCTGAAGGCCATTCTGGCATATACAACCATCAGCGCCCTTGGAATCCTGGTGCTGCTTATCGGTATGGATACCAGTCTCTCTTTTAAAGCAGCCATTGTTTTCCTTTATGTGCATGCCTTTTATAAAGCCACCTTGTTTATGATAGCCGGGATCATCAGTGAAAAGACAGGTACCAGGGACATCAACAAGCTGGGAGGACTATTCCGCTATATGCCTTTTACTGGAATTATAGCCGGGCTGGCTTTGCTTTCGATGGCCGGTTTGCCGCCGATGCTGGGTTTTCTGGGTAAAGAGCTTATTTATGAAGCCAAAGTGCAGGCCCCCGGAATTGCATCCATCATCCTGTTTCTTGGTGTTGCTTCAAATATGCTGATGGTGGCCGTCTCCCTTTACCTGGGATACCGGGTGTTTTTAGGAAAGGGCAGGCAATACTCAGAACATGTCAATGACAATGGGATGTTTTGGATTATTGGTCCGGGTATTCTCGCCCTCATGAGTTTACTGCTTGGATTGATGCCCAATCTGCTTGGGAACCTTATCATACAACCGGCCTTAAGCTTGGTGAGACCGGAAGATATAGCTATAAAGCTGAAACACTGGCATGGATTTAACCAGGTGTTCTTTTTAAGCTTATTTACGGTGCTGAGCGGTTTTACATTGTTTATGATGATCATAAAGCGGAAAAAGCTATTATTGCAATGGACGGCCTTTAATCAGCGGTTCTTTAAAATACGGCTGACCAATGTTTTTACTGAAACCATGGATAAGTTCGTAGCCATTTCCAAGAGAAATACCAAATTTATTCAGCATGGCTATCACCGGTATTATATCATGAGCGTAATCATTTTTGCCTCCATATTGCTATGGTTTCAGGTGTATGTTGCACATGACTGGCATTTTGCTACCATGTTTTCTGTTAAACCCTTCTTTATCTCCGGTTTGATAATGGTTATCTTTTTGTCAACCATCTTTACATTAATCACGAATTCAAGGATATCAGCCATAATTGGTTTAGGTGTTACCGGTTATGGCATTGCCTTAATTTATCTTTATTACAGTGCCATCGATTTGGCCATTACCCAAATTCTGGTTGAAACACTTACCATGGTTATTTTTCTTATTATACTTCAACGGCTTCCCCGTTTTGCGAGATTATCTTCCCGGAATGCTAAACTGCGGGATCTGCTTATTTCTGCTGTGTTTGGAGGGGTGATGACTGTCCTTGCCCTCAAGGCCATTCAAATAGATTTCAATCATCCCATTTCGGATTATTTTATTGAAAACAGTTATGTAAAAGCTTTTGGAAAAAACATTGTCAACGTTATTCTGGTTGATTTCAGAGCGATGGATACCTGGGGTGAGGTAACCGTATTAACCATTGCTGCTTTAGGCGTTTATGTATTGGTCAATAAAAAAACGAATTTATCATGAACTCAGTAATCTTACAGCTTGCATCGAAATACATACGGTTTCTGTTTTGGCTTTTTGCCCTCATTGCCCTGCTCCGCGGACATAACCTTCCGGGGGGAGGATTTATCGGGGGACTCCTGGCTGCGTTGGCCATTGTTTATAATGGTTTTGCTTATAATATTACCATTGTAAAAGAAAAAACTACAATCATGCCTGAAGCATATATAGGTAGCGGCATGATGATGATTCTGATAAGTATTCTGCCGGGTTTGCTTAACAATCATGCTTTAATGTATGGTGTATGGACTGAACTGCCACTCTGGATTTTCGGAAAGATAAAACTTGGCAGTCCTTTCATATTTGATATTGGGGTTTTTCTTATTGTTATCGGGGTTACATTCCTGTTTTTTGTTGCATTTAAAAGCAAAGGATCATGGAAATATTAATTGCAATTCTAGTAGGGATTCTATATACAGCCGGAACATATATGATTTTGCGCCGGAGCATTCTAAAATTTATCTTGGGAATTATCTTTTTAAGCAATGCGACCAACTTGCTGGTATTTTTATCTGCCGGCATCATCGCGGGTAAGCCCCCCATAATTGGCGTTTCAGATTCAGGATCCAATGGGTTGACTGAAGCACAAGTACAAGCAATGGCAGATCCGTTACCCCAGGCCCTGGTTCTGACAGCCATCGTGATAGGATTTGGGATTATGGTTTTTGTGCTGGCCCTTAAGTTCAAGTATTTCCAGGTTACCGGAACCGATGATTTAGATCAGTTAAAAAAGACAGACAATGATTGAAGTTGCCCTGCCCATATTAATCCCTTTTATTTTAATGCTGGCATCGATATTGGTCAGATCCACTAAAATTAGCCAGTGGATAGGCATTTTCGGGAGCTTTTTAATATTATTCATCAACGGTTACCTGTTTTCTTTGCTGACACAAGAAAATATGTTAACCCTTTATTTAGGCGGCTGGGAAGCACCATATGGCATTGCCTTTGTCATTGACTTTTTTAGCGGGCTCATGCTGATAGTCACAGGATTGATATTCCTCGCATTATCCATATATGCTGTGCATTATTTCAAGAATCCCAAAAGTCACCGGTTTTATTTCTTTTTCTTTGCCCTTTATATGGGGGTTAACGGGGCTTTTATAACAGGTGATGTCTTTAACCTCTATGTGTGGTTTGAAATCATGCTTATTTCTTCTTTTGTTTTAATTACCCTGGGACAGGGAAAAGAGCAACTGGAAGGAGCCATAAAATACCTGGCGCTTAATTTGATCGGTTCATTGCTTTTTCTGGCCGGATTGGGTTTGCTGTATGGAAAAACAGGCACTTTAAATATGGCCCATCTGGCCCAAATCCTGAGGGAAGATAATCAGGCCATTTTAATGAACTCTTCTGCCATGCTTTTCTTCGTGGCATTCGGCATTAAGACCGGTGTGTTTCCATTGTATTATTGGTTGCCTGCTTCTTATCACACACCCAACATTACCATCACCTCATTGTTTGCAGGAATACTGACCAAGGTAGGGGTTTATGTGTTGATTCGCTTTTTTACTTTGTTTTTTGTCCAGGATCAGGAATTCTGGCATCACCTGCTTTTGGTCATCGCCGGTTTAACGATGGTGTTGGGTGGAATGGCTGCATCTACCTTTTATGAAACAAGAAGGATACTCTCTTATCACATCATCAGTCAGGTGGGATACATGATAATGGGATTGGGCATATTCACCCCGCTGGCCATTGCAGGGGCCATATTCTTCACCATCCATAATATGCTTGCAAAAACCAATACTTTTTTGGTATCTGGGGTGATTGCCAAATTAAAAGGCACATTTGATCTAAAAAGCGTGGGAGGACTCTATAATCAAAGTCCCTTGCTGGCCATTTTATTCATAATTCCTGCTTTTGCCCTGGCCGGACTGCCGCCGCTATCAGGTTTCTTTGCCAAATTTGTATTAATAAAAGCAGGCATAGAGGATGGGCATTATGTCGTTACCGCCCTGGCGGTGCTAACCAGTCTGCTTACCCTCTATTCCATGATAAAAATATGGAACGAAGCATTCCTGAAAAAGGATCCCAACGATAAACCGCAAGCATTTAGCAAGATAAAGTTCAGTGTGTCGGACATCATTCCCTCTGCAATATTAGGAATCTCAACCATCTTAATGGGGCTGCTTGCATTTAAAGTGTTTCAATATACCATGATGGCTGCCAATCAGCTGGTTGATGCTTCTATTTATATTAAAACTGTTTTAAACTTACCGGAATGAGAAAAGTCATTATTCATATTATATTGATTCTGCCTTTTTTATTTTATTATTTAAAAAAGCTTATTCTTTCCAATGTCTACATCGCATATGATTTAGTGACTCCTGCTTTACATACCGCTCCGGGATTCATAGAAATTCCGCTGAGCATTCACACAAATTATGGTTTATTAATATACAGTAACCTCATTTCAATGACGCCTGGTTCCCTGAGCATTGAGATTAATGAAGAGAAAACCAAAATACTTGTCCATGTTTTATATAATAAAAATGAAAAAAAATTATATAATGAACTAATTGTTTTGCAGGAAAGAATTAAAAAAATAACCGAGTAGTGTTTGGGATTTAATGAAAAATTAAATTTGAACAGATGAATATAAAAAAAACGAGATAAACAACAGAACGATAGATAATCAGAATTAAATTGATAATCAGAATTAAATTGATAATCAGAATTAAATGGAACATTCTTTTATTATAAATACCGCATTATTACTATCCTTTGCCATTATGCTCTTCGCATTGGTATTTGCATTATACCGGCTTATAAAGGGTCCGACGGTGCATGACCGGATAGCAGCCATGGACCTGATAGCGGTAATTACCATGGCTTTCATCTTGCTATATAGTGTAATGATCAGGAATCCATTGTATTTTGATATCGTCATTCTGATTTCTTTAATAGCCTTTATGGGCACTATTGCCGTTTCAGCATATTTTAAACAAAAAAGATAACTTTATGGACATTATAATATCAATATTGATGATAACCGGTTCTCTATTTATTTTTGTTGCAGGTCTGGGAATCATCCGTTTTAAGGATCTCTTCAGCAGGTTGCATGCGACCAGCAAAGCAACTTCATTCGGACTGATGCTCATCATTATCGGTACTGCCTTATTCTTTGGTCATTGGCTGGTATGGCTCAAAGCCCTGCTGGTAATCACTTTTGTGTATCTGACATCCCCGCTTTCTTCTCATTCAATAGCCAAATCATATAAGGACAGCACGTGGAGCCAGGATTGACGTTTAATTTTATAGCAGCTTGGAGTACTTATTGGGTTAAAGAGGCGATGTTGACTTCATGATTATAATTCTGATATTGTCATTTTTTAGATTTATCAGACTTTTATAGTGCTTTGCTGTATGTTTTTAAACAGATCATCCGATAGCTGGGTGATGGGCATGGAAAAAACAATCACCGTGCCTGTGGTTTGCAGCCGTTTGACTTCCTCCTCCAGTTCATTATATAATAAAGCCTTGGTCTTGGCCAGGACAATTAAATAACTAGAAGTTAAAAAGGAAACAATACAATGTCCCTTTTTGTTTAGAAACACTTTAAAGCATGGGATGGTTTCCTTTATGAGTTTAATTCCCTGAAGAAATGGGGTCATTTATTCACATAGATGGTTTATTGAATGACCATTTTCCGCATTTTCTCATATTGATTTGTTTTTAGCTTATAGATGTAAACCCCTTCAGGTACCTTCATGCCCTTGTCATTTAACCTGTTCCATGTGATTTGATGAATGCCTTTATCAAATTCTTTGTTGGTGAGAACTTTAATCATCTCACCGGAAAGGTCATAGACAGCGAGGGTTACATTTGTTTAAGGCTCGCAGAAAAAAACATCATGCCATCAAAGCAGGTTCTTTTCTTTGCGA
>CAYFUP010000008.1:0-1544 GCA_964346235.1 uncultured Bacteroidales bacterium
TCCAATTCCAAACCTATAAAACCAATGGCTTCCTTAAATGTTTGATAAGGATTCTTTTTTAAATCTTCATACCGGATGATATGCTTGTTCAGGCTGTTTCCGGTAGTCCAGCTTTTAACATGCTCACTCCAGGTTAATAATTTTTGCCTCAACTGGTTGGTCATTTTATCGGATTTTTCGCAAAATGCAAAGGCCGGGTCATTCATTTTATCAATGGTAAAATCCATCGATCTGGATAAATGATAGGAAAATGATACGGCAACATCCAAAGGATTCCGGATGATATAAATGGCCGCCCGCGAAACGGATTCGGGAAACAAGGGCCTGCCTTCGGAATTATACGTATAGGCATCATGAACCTTATGAAACAATAAATCGTTCGAGTTTTTCGCCAGGTATTCATAAACGGATGGCCTTAACCGGTCAATTTCTTCATGGGTTAAATCGGATGAGGGAACCCCCGTGATTTCATCAAAAAGATTCCGGGCGCTTGCAATGGGTGTTTCAAATAAGTTGTTGATTTCCCTGGGTTTACCGTCATCGTTTAAATAATTCGATAACAACACCCTGAACCAGGTATTTCCTGATTTCGGGTAAGAAGCCAGCCAGATTATTTTCTTATCTCCCTCAAACTGCATAAGCTTTGTTTCTTTTGATTTCTTCCAGCACCAAATCAGCCAAGGCATCGGGTTGAAAAGGATGCTGCGGCCGTTCGACTTTCATGATTCTGGCTTTTTCTATTATCCGGTTGATGCCCCTGAAATGCATTTCCTTATGGTGCTTATCCTTAAAATAGTTGCTCCGGTATATATTATTCTTAATGGCCTGGAATTTATTCAAACCCTTTACCTCTGAAAGTTCAATTCCCGGTGTATTTTTTACCTGAAAAACAAAAACAACATTCAATGGCAGGGAATCATTGCTGTGTGCGCTGGACTGTTCAATCCGGTATTTCTGTAAGTTTTGCCGAACCCGCATTCTTTTTTCACCGTTTATTTTAAGTTTTTTTATGGCATCCTGCCACAATTTTATACCGGTATATCCGGGATAGAGGAAAGGAGAACCTTTTGAATCAAAACCCAGGGCCGAAATGTCATCTGACAAATACTGGTGACCCCGGTAAATCAGGGCAGATGTCAAAGTGGATTTACCGATTCCGGATCTCCCGGCTAAAACAATACCCTGTTCTCCAATTTTTAAGGCACTTCCATGCAAGGCAAATAAATTTCTTTGCTGCATGATGGCTCCAATGACCGGACCCAGCAGGAAATTTCTGATTTCATAATCCTCCCCTTTCGGAGAAGGCTCGATGATAATCTCGTTCCGATGCTTAAGGCAATAGTTGGCCACATTCTCAATACGCAATAAAAACCTGTCGGATGAGCTTTGGAATAAAACACCGCTATTGGAATAGTCATACAGATTTGAAGGGGTTTTGCCATATCTGATGAAAATCTCCGGTTCTTCAGCGGTTTCCAACATTTCCGGGATGGAAAACTCAGAACCGAAAGTAATCCCAAATGCTTTATAATGATATTTGGTCA
>CAYFUP010000008.1:1644-34250 GCA_964346235.1 uncultured Bacteroidales bacterium
GGGCCAAGCGCCTATTTACCCGTCGGACTCAATATAACCCCGGTCGAAAAATTCATTTTGCAAAAAGCCATAATTCCCTACTTTTGTTTAAAATATCTTTATGAGTTCCATTTGCGGCATATATTATTTTGAAAAGAAATCCGGAATTGACAGGGATGTCAATGCCATGGTGAACACCTTAAATCATTGGAGCGCTGATAAAACTGGAGCCTGGAGCAATGAGCAGGCAGGACTTGGATGCCTGTTGCTTTATAATACCCCTGAATCCCTGCGGGAAGAATTACCCTTCCATGATCCGGAAAGCCAATGCACCATCACCGCTACCTCGCGGATAGACAACCGAAAAGAACTGTTTCAACAATTGCACTTCAGAAACAAATCGTTTCATATACCGGATGCTGTCCTAATGCTCGAAGCTTATAAGAAGTGGAAAGAAAACTGTTTGGATTATTTAACCGGCGACTTCGCCTTTGTCATTTATGATAAGCAAAACGACTCCTTTTTTTGCGGAAAAGATCATATTGGTACAAAGCCTTTTTACTATTACCGGGATAAGGAAAAGTTTGTCTTTGCTTCTGAGATGAAGGCAATATTAGCACTTCCAAATATCCGCTGCTCCCTCAATGAATTATGGATTGCCGATGCTTTGTCCACCGTGAAAAGCGATAAACATTGCACGCTATATCATGAAATTTATCGCCTGCCTCCCGCCCATTTTTGCCTGGTGAAAAACAAACAAGTAAAAACCATTCCGTATTGGAAATTAATCGAGGCGGAAAAAGTATCTTATAAAAATGATAACGATTATATCGAACATTTCCGGGAATTGATGAAACAAGCTGTTAACAACAGACTAAGAACTGCCTTTCCAATTGGCTCAGAGGTGAGCGGGGGACTGGATTCCTCGGTGGTTACTTCCTTTGCTGCTGACAAGACAGAATTATCGGCCTTTTCTCATGTTTTGCCTAACGAGCTTTTGCATGAATATGATGATTCTGAAAAGGATCTAACATTCATTAATGCCATCATCGATAAGAAAAATATTAAGCACTCATTTATTATTACTTCTGAGGAATATGACATATTGAATGCCCTGAAGCATTCTGTATTCTTAAATGACGCCCCTATTCATCAGAACTTTCAGACCTTCTCTGATGCACTATATGACAAGGCCCATGCTAACGGAGTCAGAACCATGCTGTCGGGTTTTGGCGGAGACGAGCTGGTCACCGCCGGCGGTTCAGGATATTTAAATGAACTGGCGCATCATCATAGATTGATGCTGTTGTTGAAGGAGTTGTATCAGCGTGACCGGAAAAAAAACAAATCAATCCACGAAACCATCCTTCAATATGGCAATTTGATCATCAAAGCGATCTTTCTCAGAAATTACAGCAAAAAACATCACCGGCAGAAAGAAAATGCCCGCATTCTGGAGAAATATGGAGGACTGGCCATCCATGCTGATTTTGCTGAGAAATACAATATTCGGGACAGGGCGTTGAGCCGGCTAAAGTTTCCGGATATGTCCAATATGAATGAAAGACTGCTTTTAAGGGTTTCTCACAATCACCTGAACCAGCGGCTGGAATATTCATACCATGCGGCATTATCCAAAAAAATGGAATACCGCTTTCCGCTTCTGGATAAACGCTTGATGGAATTCTATTTTAGGGTGCCGAATCGTTTGAAAGTCAGAAATGGCTGGGGAAGGTATATTTGCAGAAGGGCCAGTGAGGGAATTGTCCCACCCGGAATTCAATGGCGCTATGACAAGGGCGGACCCGCCATTCCGACCGTTCATATGCGTTACAGGAACGATTATGAAAATGTCCTCAACTTCATTCGCGAAGCTTCCGGAAAGGACATTTATCCATATGTGGACCATCAAAAATTATTGCCCTGGGCCGAGCGAATGAGAAACAAGGACACCAGCAAATACACCATGAATCCAATGGCCTTTTATAACACACTGTCCGTCTTGCTTTTCCAGTTCAACCAAATCAATAAGCAATGAACCATCAAACCAGAGAATAATGCATCATAATAAGATATGGAGCCATCATTTTTTCTTTCAGGTCCTTTCGTTATTAGTCCCCAGTATATCAGTTAGATATATGCTAAACTAAAAGAAACTCTCAAAAGAGTTACATGTAAGAGGTGGATGAGGGTTCATGATAAATAAGTGAGAAGATTTTATTGGTAAACCATGTGAAGTCAAATCAATGCGCTTGAGAAACAGTTATAAAAATATCATCCAAAAGTTTCAGCCGGAAAACCGATTCCTTTTATACTTTCTTACCGGAAATGATTCTTTTCTACATCATGTTCAGCAACCTGACGAACAGAAGCTTATTCAAACCCTGAAACGGCACCGGCTTATTCCTGCTGCATACCGGATAATAAAAGAGAGTGCATCCGTTGATCCGGATGCTCAGAATGAAGGGCATCCATCTCATGAAAAAAAGCCATTTAACGAGGGGACTTCACTCCAGGAAGATAAACCCTCAAAACACTGGAATTCGTTTTATGGTAAAAATCTTTCAAAACATAAGCCTCTATTTGACGAAGTAAAAATTTCAAAACATGGGTATCCATGCCATGAAAATATAAATTCGAAACAAAGGCTTTCTTTTTCTGAAAAACACTTATCAGCAGAATTTCAGGGAAGATTAAAAGAAGAATACCTGGACATTACCAAAAAAAGCCTCAAAAATTTGAATGCCCTTATACAGGTTTCCCATATTCTCCGGGATCATGACATCCCCTTTTTGTGCATGAAAGGATTGCCCCTGGCCAAAGATATCTATCAAAATTATACCGAAAGGCCATCAGTGGATATCGACCTGCTTATTGATGAAAAAAATCAGAAAAGGGCACACGAAATACTATTAGATGCAGGGTTCCGGCTATCTGAAGACCTGAAAGACTTCACGCCAAAACAGTTGCGGCAATTCACCCATGTCAAGCATAGCTTTGATTATTACAACCCGGCTTTGCGAGCCGGGCTGGAGCTGCACTGGCAGACATTCAACACAAAAGCCCTTTTTCCTTATTCATTTGATGAATTCTATAAGAGCAGGGTGCTAATAAATATTGATAATCAGGTTTTTGATACTTTTCATCCACTGTACAATTTTATCTATTTATGCCTTCATGGTTCGGTTCATGGTTATTACCGGCTATTCTGGCTACAGGACGTTTTCCTGTATTATAAAAAATATCAGTATAAAATCGATTGGGAAAAGTTTAATAAGATTATAAGGAAGAATCGGTTAGAACGTCCGGTTGGGCAGTCATTGCTGCTGATAAACCAAATTTATGGTATTCCTTTGCCTGAACACCTTGCTAAAATTCTTATGCCTCAGCCATTTTCCCCTACATCCCATGAAAATAGAATAGAAAAGGAGCATAAACATCCTTCATCAAAAATGAATTATATTCTTAATAAGCAATTCACTGATGACCTGCTCATCCGGATTCCCCGGAAGGATGATAAAATAAGATATTACCTGAATACTGCCCTCAAAAGTATCAATGAACCGGAGAAAAAACTTAAGACAAGGAAACTGGGACGGCTCAGGAGGTTTTATTATTTACTGTGTTTAAAGCCTGATTTAACTTATAAAAAGCAAATCCTTACAAGCCTTTTTGTATTTCCAAAGGACTGGCAGAAGATACAACTTCCTGACAGGTTGTTTTTTGTCTATTATCTGATCCGGCCAATAACCTGGTTCTGGGATAGTTATATCCGGTCATCAAAACATAGATGAGGATTCCTTACAGTCTGAAACAGAATAAGATCGTTTTAAAAACAGGATTGGATTAAGGTCCGATTGCATGTAACTCTTTTGCGAGTTATTCTTTGTTTTGCATATATCATCCATCAATTTCAAGCGGTTTAAATGAATAGTTTTTACTGCTTAGCTCTTCAAGCACCCGGGGCAAAGCATATAACATTCTCTTGCCCGCTTTCAAAGAATCATGAAAAACAATTATCGAACCGCCGCGGGCGTAATGCATTACATTATGATAGCAATCCTCACCGCTGATGTTTACATCATAATCCCTGCTGAGTACATCCCAAAAAATAATGTGGTAGTCTTTCCTGATTCTGCTGCTTTGCTTCGGTTTAATTTTACCGTAAGGGGGCCGAAACAAATTGGAATGAACAATTTCTCCGGCAAGGCTAATATCTTTGATATAATTTTCTGTTTTGGTCTTCCATCCGTTTAAATGACTATATGTGTGGTTTCCGGTCAAATGGCCTTCAGCCAGCATCCGGGTATATAAATCAGGATATTTGTCCACATTCTTCCCCAAACAAAAAAATGTAGCGCAGACATTAAAATCTTGCAGCACGGATAAAACCTCTTCCGTTATTCCGGGGGTGGGACCGTCGTCAAAAGTCAGAAAAAGGCTGTCAGCGGCTTCCGGAATTTTCCAAATCATTTTCGGAAAGGCCTTCTTCAATAAACCGGGTGGTCTTTCAATCAACATAAATGAATTTTTTGACCAACAACGATGATCATTACTGACATATCTGATTGGCTCATAATATCAACATTGAGTGCTCAGAATCATTGAACATTTTACCATTATCAACATTGGATGCTTAGAATTATTAAAAATCTCACCATTGCCATCATGAATGAATACTCAGGATCATTGAAAATCTTACCCTTACCATCATGAATGAATGCATTGATCATGATTGAAACCTCTGATTGAATAGCTGATAGAGCTCATCAAATTCGGCAGCCAGCTTTTCATTTAATTCTTCCTGGCCGAACTGATCGGCAAACCGGATAATTTGCTGGTAAATATGAAAATTCATCCGGATTTCCCGCTCCAGGTCTGCGACATGCTTATTTTCCAATGATAAAAAATAGCTGAGCTTTTCTTTGGTGGTCGCTGCCAGCCTGTTCGATAAACTGACTGCTTTTCCGCTTTCTTCCAATTGATAATACAAACCGACAACCGGCACTATAAAGTAATCAAACGGAACCCTTTCATGCGGCATCAGCTCCATGCACTTGTTTAACACCTTCAGACTGGAATCTCTTTTGCCCTGAGCCAGCAAAGATTGTGCGAGTGTGGCAAAATTATTCCTGAAGTTTGAGAGCATTCGCAGGTTATTGTCATCCAGGTAAACATCAGGATCTTTTATTCCACCCCATTTGAATTTATTCATCATATTATCATACATGACATCCGTATGAACATATCCCAACATTCCACCAGATTGTCTTTCAGATGTTTCAACAGGCACTATCCGGTATCCCAGTCCCTCGAGCTGGAAAAACTTCTGAAGGTTCATATAATTATCACTTGAAACCGTAATGGCATAGTAAACAGGGCGTTCCCATTGATTGTTGGCCATCAAATCCATGATCATCAGCTTGTTTTTAAGAATATATCTCCCTGGAATAGGCCATTCCAATTCTTCTTTTAATTCGGGATATTTTTCAGCCGGAATCATTTTTTTGTCCATTATCTTGTTTTCATCCACCGGAATGGTCACCGTCTTGGAAGGGATATAATCCACCCGCTCACCTCTTCTGAATGGCGACTGAATACGGGTTTTGCTGTCTGTGTTTTTTATAAAATCAATGGCCTGCTTAATATCCGGACTGCCCTGTACCCTGGATATTACCGGCAAATATTCCCTGTAACCTCGATGTATTTCATCCCTTTCAAAGGAAAAAGGCAAAGGCGCTGATTCATAGGCTTGTCGTTTCAACTGACCGATATACCAGTCCGCCGTCATATAACTCAAATTGGCCACCCGTACATCTGTTCTGATGCCTTCCACTTCCTGCGCATACCAAAGCGGAAAAGTATCGTTGTCGCCATTGGTGAAAAGAATGGCATCCTGGGCACAGGAATTGAGGTAATTGTAGGCAAAATCCCTCGCGGTGTAGCGCCCTGACCGGTCATGGTCGTCCCAGTTTTCCCTGGCCATCAGTCCCGGCACAAAAATCGTGCACAGCAAAATACTTAATGCGGCACTCAATATTCCCGGAATTTTCTTCTTCAGCAAATTATAAAGGCTCATGGCCCCCAATCCTATCCAGATGGAAAATGCATAAAACGACCCGGCATAGGCATAATCCCTCTCCCTGGGCTGATGCGGGTACTGGTTGAGATAAACCACAATGGCCAGTCCGGTCATTAAAAACAGCAATGTGATGACCGAGAAATCCCTGGGGTGCTTTTTATAATGGAAAATCAGCCCGGCCAGTCCCAGCAGCAAGGGCAGCATGTAGTATTCATTCCGGGCTTTGTTGTTTTTCATAACAGCGGGAAGGTTTTCCTGATCGCCTAGTCTTGCTTCATCAATAAAGGACAAACCACTGATCCAGTTTCCATGGATATTATTGCCATGTCCCTGGATATCATTTTGTCTTCCTGCAAAGTTCCACATGAAATAGCGAAGATACATGAATCCAACCTGGTACCGGAAAAAGAACCGGAGGTTTTCGCTGAATGCAGGCACCCTGACTGTCCTGGCCTCTCCCCCGCGACTCACCCTTACCGGTCTTCCTTCAACCACACCCCATTGCTTGTAATCTTCAATATGTTGCGCCTGATCGCTATACATCCGGGGAAATATGGTTGTAAACCGATCATCATATTCATATTTGTTCCGGTACTCTATCACAACATATTTTCCATCCTGTTTGGAATAATAGGGGGCTCCTTCTTCCTGTCCAGTGACAGGTGCATTGTAATAATGTCCTTTGATCAACGGACTTTGTCCGTATTGTTCCCGGTTCAGGTAATAGATTAATGAAAACAGATCATCCGGGGCATTCTGATTCATAGGCGGATCGGCTATGGATCGTATCATAATCAGGGAATAAGAAGAGTAACCTATCAGGATGACGGTAAAACAAACTATCACCGTGTTCATGATTACTTTTCCTTTTCTGTGGGTATATCTGATGGCCCAGACAATCAAAGCCACCAGGGCAACGATATATATCAGTAATCCACTGTTAAATGGCATTCCGAGTCCATTCACAAGCAATAGCTCAAACCACGAGGCCACTTTTACCACCCCTGGTATGATTCCATACATGATGAACAGTAAAATACCCAAAGAAATGGCCAGGGAGGCAAGAATCCCTTTGGTTGAAATTTTAAAGTTTTTGAAATAATAAACCAGGACAATGGCCGGGATGGCCAGCAGGTTGAGCAGATGCACCCCGATTGACAATCCCATTAAATAGGCGATAAGGATAAGCCATCGCTTGGAATGTAAATTGGCCGATTCATTTTCCCACTTTAATATCGCCCAGAAAACCAAGGCGGTAAACAATGAAGAAGTAGCATACACTTCTCCCTCAGCCGCAGAAAACCAGAAGGTATCGGAAAAGGTATAGGCCATGGCACCGACAAAACCTGCACCGAAAATCATCAATTTGTCGGCTGCTGATATTCCTTCATCATCATGGCTTTCAACACCTTTCAGGCCATTGCTTGAATGGTTGATGATGATTTTCCTGGCAAGATGAGTGATCGTCCAGAATAAAAACATGATGGTAAAAGCACTGGCCAGTCCGGACATGGCATTCACAGCAGCTGCAACAAAAGATGAATCCGGAGCAAAAAGGGTGAAGAACCTGGCCAAAAGCAAAAAAAATGGAGCACCGGGCGGGTGGCCAACTTCCAGCTTATATGCGCTGGCAATAAACTCCCCGCAATCCCAGAAACTGACGGTCGGTTCAATGGTCATCAAATAAACCACTGAAGCAATCAGAAATGATAACCATCCTAAGTATATATTGGCCTTTCGATAAGACATCATGCAAGTTCTTTTTTGTTTAACAGCAAAGAAATAAAAAATATTTTTATCTACTCATTACTTTTATGCAGACAATCAATAAAATTTAAAGATCATATTGTTTTTTGAAAAAATCGACAGTAAACAGAATTTGCTGTGACAAATTGATTTCACCGTCAATAACATGAATGCCCAGGGCTATTTTCGATTCAATATAGTCCTTGTTGAAAGGGATAATGTACGGATCGATTCTTATATAATGTCCTGATGAATACAGGGGATCCCCATATAAAAGCAAGGGTTTACCTCCTTGATAATACACCGCATTCAACCCGATTCTTTGATAACGTGATTTTAATCTTGTCATGAATCCGTGGTAATGACTGAAATCACCCGGCCTTATCCGGTCGTATGTTGCCACATACCCTGCATCCATCCTGATCGAAGCACGGGAAAAATGTTTGCTCATATCATAGCCCAGGTAAACAGCCCCTCCTCCATTATCCCTGATGTTATCCCCGGGCTTGTCAATGGCATATCCGGCCTGATGAAGCATATAGAAATAATTTTCAAGGTAAAAATCCCTGACCATCATTCGGCCGGAAAAACCTGTCAGAAATGTCTCACGGCTCTTTTTGGTTTTCCTGTTCATCCAGTCAATCCACACCGTTTGAAAACCATTCTTCCAGCTTATCCGGGCCAGTCCGCCTTCAAGATTGGGCCGGTAATAATTCAGGGTATCTGTCAGCAATACCAATGGATAATTCAGCAGGTCTTTTCTTGGAAATGACCCAAAATAAAGCTCAAAAGGTTTTTGACGGTAACGGTAAAACAAATTGAGGGCAGGTGGATAGGCATCCGGTCGATATCCATATTCATACAGGTAGTTCAGCCCCAATTGCACGGAATGAACGGTATCATAATGAAACCCTGCCAGTGTATTCAATCTGGCGCCAAGAATGGTCTGATGATGTCCGTAATCAGAAAAATATTCCCGGTTATCTGCAATATGTCTGAAGCTGGCATGGATATCAGCATGCTGTGCCCATAAACATTTCGCATGAATCATCAATATCAGGCAAATGGCAAACTTTTTCATTCAACAAAGCATCATTTTCAGGCAAATTAACACAAAAAATATCAGGAAACAAGGAACGCTGCCCTTATGGAGTCTATGGTTGCCTCACCTCCTTGTTTTAAACGCTCGCTGATGAGGGGTTCATTATAACATGTTTAGAATAACTTATTCATTACACCGGCTGGTTTGCTGCAGCATATTCTAAGCATCTTTCCCAGTCATCTTTACTGAATTCCTTTATTTCCTTCAGGTAATCCTCTTGGATGATTTGCCTATCCCTGACCCAGGAATCCGGTATCAACATCCCTATATTCAATGCAGTATAACGAATGATTTTATTGTAAAATTTTTTAAGCTCCTTCAAAGGCCATGGATTATGATCTTTGCTCAGTTCCCTGAATGGGGTATGCTGACTTAAACATTGCCTGACTTTCAAGGCTTTATCATTGTATGAGGTATGCCTCGGTTTAAAAGAAATATGCCTGGTGTCATTCACCCCGGTATAATCCAGGATCTTCTGAAGAAATGCCTGAGGTGAATCTTTTAGTTCATGGTGAAACAATATCAGCGGTTTATGGATGACCAGGTCGTTCAAAGCTAGCAGCATGGGATAAAACAAAAGATCTTGCTTTTTGCACAGGCCGTTGTCATTTTGTAAGTCGATATAATCTTTGATGGTCCCTGAGTAACCGTTCTTCACCCTTCTTTTGTAATGAGAAGCCATCCATTTATCCTGACGCCTGAGTACAATAATAATATGGGCTTCCGGATACTTTTTGAGAAAACCTGTCATTTCGTTGATCAGCACCCCACTGTAAAACTCATGAGATATCAGGTATTTTGGCTGTTGGGTTGACCGAATGATCCTGTCCGCATTTTCATACTCCTTCTTTTTAATATAATATATATCTTTAAACATTGGAAATATCGAACGCTGCATAAAAGTGGTGGCTGTTCTTCCCAGTCCCACATGAAAATATATTTCCGGTTGCTTGCCAGGGTTCATGATAATGTTTTTATCGGTTAGAAATTTTATAAGAAAACAAAAATAACAATTTGAAGCAGAAAAAATAACCCGGATGAGTCCACCGATACAAACATGGATTGCTGACTTTTTATCTGACGTGTCTGTCCATAAAGTACCACTTGCCTCGTTGCGCTTGCCGCCAAAATACTCATTAACGAATAGTAAACTCCGATTTTTTCGGCTTCGCAAGCCTCGCAATTGGCACTTTCTGAACATACACTCGTTCATTAAGATTCTTTCCTGACTGTATAGACGGAAACTACCAATATCCAGAACCATTATTCTTCTCCCAGGTACCTGATTAAGTGCAGTTTTTGTCCACGCATGTTTTGAAAAGAATATAAGTTTTCATAATTAGAAATACCCGTCACCACATCACTGATAAAATAATAATGGTTTTTCTTTGATTTGTCTTAAAAACCTTTTGTTAAAAACGAAAATAATGCCCAAAGCTGCGGGCATGGTATGTTTAAGGACTTCAAAAGGGAATTCAAACAAATGGCTGATGAGTTTAAAAAAGGTTTTTGAAACGGCAGTGCGCTGACTGGCTTGAAAAAAGAGTGCTTTCAGGTATTCACTTACATCATTGTATTGATGATACAGCAGAAAATATCCTCCGGTCATGGCAATAAACAAAACAATCCCTACCACATGCTGCCAGCACAGGAGGGGCTTGATTTGCCTTTTATAAACCATAAAAGCAAGCAGGGTGAGCCCGACAAAAGCAATGGAAGGCAATCCCTTTGCAAGAAACCCCAGCGCATGAAATAAATAAAACAGGAAAAACATCAAAAACCGGTTTCCTTTTCTGTAATGGTGGTAAAAAAATAAAAATATTTTATCCGATTATCCCGAACGCATCTCATTCTAATGTTTTTTATATTTTCGCAGCAGATCTTACATCAGAATAACCTGGATAATATTATTGAATAGATTGCCATGAAAGATAAGCCAGAAATTTATTATCATGTTGGTTTACCCAAAACGGCTACGACCTTTCTGCAACAGGAGGTGTTCCCAAAATTCAGGGGAATACATTTTGTTAAAAAACATGATTACAAACATCACGATAAAATCATTCAAAAGCAAAAGCAGTCAAAGGTATTATTTTCTGTGGAACATGACTGGGATTTTGAACAGGCCCTTTCCCCGTTTGCTGAAAAATATCCACATGCCAGGATCATCATTGCTTTCAGGAGGCATGACAAATGGCTTAGTTCCAAATATCGTTATTATATCCGTAAAAGCGGATTTAATCGTTTTGAGGAATATTTTGATCTTGAAAATGATCAGGGTGTGCTTAAAAAGGAAGATTTGCGTTTCATGAATTATATTCACATCCTTGAAAAATACTTCCATGAAAAACCCCTGGTGATATTCCAGGATGAATTAAAAGAAGATTTTTATGGGGTGCTGGATCATTTGGCCGGATTTATGGGGGCCAGTTATGACAGAAACAGGATTAAACCCAAAGTGATTAAGAAAGCATTCAACGATAAACAATTGTTTTATCTTAGAAAATTTAACCGGACGTTCAAACATCACCCCAAAAAATTCAAAAAAAGGATCCTGCGGCGTCCGCACATCATGACAAGAAAATATGTGGTTCACACATTTGCTTTCTTTGTCAATCTTATTCCGAAATCAATGACCCCCGAGTTTGTTTTGATTCCTCCTGAGGAGCTAAATAAGATCCGCGAACATTACGAACAGGATTGGGAAGCATGTATGGCATATGCCAGAAAAAACAATCCCTGAGTTTTCTTTTGTGGTCACGAAAAGAATTTCATGTTATAACGACTGGCTTGCTGTTTCCTTTATCCATCCTGCTCATCAAGTTTATAGCGCCAGGGTTTATTTTTCCAGATTTCTCCGGCATAATCCACCCCTACCCTGGGATAATTGACGTAATATGCCTCACAACCGTCATTTTCCACCCAAATCCGTTCTGAAACTGACAGGTCTTCCCCATAAAAACTTTTGTCAATTTGCAAGTGCCTGGTCAGTTTTCCCGGTCCATCATACCCGGTGATGCAACGGATTAATATGGCCTGGGGGTGATCTTTGCTTCCGGTCACCACATTCAGCATCCAATGCATGCCATAAATCAGGTAAACATAAACAAGTCCGCCATTTTCATACATGACTGACGTTCGTTTCGTACGCCCCTTTGAAGCATGGCAGGCCAGATCTTCTTCTCCGCGATAGACCTCTATTTCTGTAATTCTGAGCTTACAGGGTTCTTTATTGTCAAATCGCCTCACCAGGTTCTTCCCTATCAACTCAGGCGCTACTTCCAAAGCGTCCCGCTGAAAAAAGCCTGAATCTGCCCTTTTGCCTTTTGCCGAATAGGAGGTGTTGCTCATTTTTTTATGATGGAATGGTTTGCTTTTCTCATGAACGAATGTATGGTTTGTTTTTTTAGAAATGTCTCTTAACAGACCATCGATTTTTTATGCAAAAATAGCATTTAAATAATACGTTATGGTTTATTGATTTATCAAAAATAATTGTATTTTTGCAGTCCAATTTATAAAAGCAAGAAACTTAAAAAGACATAATAACCGTGGAAACAAATAGTTATAAGACCATATCGGCCAACAAGTCAACCGTATCGAAAGATTGGGTACTGATAGATGCCACTGATGCCATTTTAGGAAGAATGTCCTCGAAGGTAGCGAAACTCCTCAGGGGAAAGCATAAAACGAATTTCACGCCGCATGTTGATTGCGGTGATAATGTAATTGTTATCAATGCAGAAAAAGTGAGGCTGACCGGCAATAAATGGATGGAAAAAGAATATGTACGCAATACAGGTTATCCCGGAGGAAAAAGGGTTAGCACTCCTTCCGAAATCATTAAAAAACATCCGACCAGACTGGTTGAAATGGCTGTTAAAAGAATGTTGCCCGGAAACAGACTGGGAAGGGCCATATTTAAGAATCTTTATGTATATGAAGGAAATGACCATCCTCATGAAGCACAAAAACCGAAAAAAATTGATTTAAACCAAATAAAGTAACCAAATGGAGTTAACCAACGCAACCGGACGTCGCAAACAATCAATAGCCAGGGTTTATCTGAAAGAAGGGCAAGGCAAATTGTCCGTCAACGAAAGGGAATTCAATAATTATTTTCCGATTATTAAAACCCGCCAAATCGTTATGAAGCCTCTGCAGCTGACCAATAACGAATCCAAATATGACATCAAAGTCAACCTCAGGGGCGGAGGAATCAGCGGTCAGGCTGAAGCCTTAAGTTTGGCCATTTCCCGGGCGCTGATAAAAATTGATCCTGAACACCGTTCCGTATTAAAAGAAAACGGATTGCTCAGAAGAGACCCCAGAAGGGTAGAGCGTAAAAAGCCCGGTCAGCCGAAAGCAAGAAAGAAATTCCAGTTCAGTAAACGATAGAATTTTCATAATGCAGTTTAGTATCTAAATCATCAGGACTATCCATATCATGGATACTACCGGATGGTTGATAAAAGAGAATGTAAACTATAAATACCATTTTATGCCAAGAACAAATTTCAAACAATTATTAGAAGCAGGTGTGCATTTCGGACACCTTAAGAGAAAATGGAACCCAAGCATGGCTCCTTACATATTTATGGAGCAAAATGGAATCCATATTATTGATTTGCAGAAGACAGTCATTAAAATCGATGAAGCTGCCAATGCCATTAAACAAATAGCTAAATCCGGCAGAAAAATACTATTTGTGGCAACCAAGAAGCAGGCCAAAGAAATTGTAGCCGAAAAGTTAAATGAAATCGGAATGCCGTATATGACAGAAAGGTGGCCGGGTGGTATGCTGACCAACTTTCCCACCATCAGGAAAACGGTAAAAAAGATGTCCACCATTGATAAAATGGAAAGTGAAGGCACCTTTGATAGCCTGTCCAAAAGAGAAAAACTTCAGATTACCAGGCAAAGGGCAAAACTTGAAAAAAACTTCGGAAGCATTGCTGATTTGAGCCGTCCGCCAGGCGCTTTGTTCGTGGTGGATATTTCAAAAGAATATATTGCCGTGAATGAAGCAAAAAGGTTGAATATCCCCATTTTTGCCATGGTCGATACCAATTCGGACCCCAATACGGTGGACTTCCCAATTCCGGCCAATGACGATGCTTCTAAGTCTATTGCCCTCATAGTGGATATCATGAGCAACGCCATTAATGAAGGCCTGGATGAAAGAAAGTTGGAAAAAGACAAAGAACAGCAGGAACAAGCATCTTCCAAAAAAGAAGAGCAAAAGGACAAAGGAACCCAGAAGAAATCAGCAGCCAGAAAAAAGCCAAGGGTCAAGAGAGAAGATCAGGAAGAACCGGTATCCACTAATTCCGGAAAAGCAGAAAACAGCGGCAAAGAAGAAAAACCAGTGACTGCTGAAAAACAAGGGAAAGCTGAAAATGCACAAAAAACAGGTCAGTCAGCTAAAACCAAAGAACAGGAAAAAACTGCTGCTGCAACCGGAAACGAAAACTCAGAAGACACTAAAGATCAATAAATAATAACATTAAAAACCAATTTGAATAATGGCCGAAATAAAAGCATCCGATGTAAGCAAATTAAGAAAACAAACCGGGGCAGGCATGATGGACTGCAAGAAAGCACTCCAGGAATCCGGTGGTGATTTTGATGCCGCCATTGAATACATACGAAAAAAAGGACAAGCGGTAGCAAGTAAGAGAGCTGAAAGAGAGGCCACCGAAGGAGCTGTCCTGGCAAAAGTAACCGAAAGCAACAAAGAAGGCTATATCATTGCCCTCAACTGTGAAACTGATTTTGTAGCCAAAAACGAACAATTCGTAGAATTCGCTTATAAAGTTCTCGATCTGGCATTGGCTGACGACCCTGATTCGCTGGAGGATCTGAAGCAACTGAAACTGGACGGAAAAACTGTGGAAGAAAACATCACTGACCAGATTGGCATCATCGGTGAAAAAATTGAACTAAGCCATTTCGATAAAATCAAGGCCGAAGATGTCATTGCATACATCCATCCGGGCAATAAACTTGCATCGCTGGTAGGATTTAACCAGGCGAGCATTGACCTGCAGGTGAAAAAAGATGTGGCCATGCAGGTGGCAGCCATGAGTCCTGTTTCTATTGATAAAGATGATATACCGGAACACTTGATTGAACAGGAAAAGGAAATTGGCCGTGAGCAAGCCAGACAGGAAGGAAAACCAGAGGATTTGGTGGAAAAAATCGCCATGGGAAAACTCAATAAATTCTATAAAGAAAGCACTTTGTTGAACCAGGAATTCATTAAAGAAAGCAAAAAAACCGTCAGACAATATTTGCAGGAATATGATAAATCCTTAACAGTCAGTAGTTTTAAAAGATATTCACTGACCTGATCATCATTGTATAGATAATTTCTGAAAATAAATCCTTAAAAATTTTAAAAAGCCTTCCTCATCCGAAGGCTTTTTTATTTGTCTTTTGTCCGGAATACCATCTTCCTTTCCAGGAAAACGGGATAATACCCCCTAAAAGAAATACCATGACCACATAAAGCGGATAAAACGGAATCAGCATAGGCAAATACTTCAGGTTTGCTTTCATATCATAAAAATCTGAATAGAAATACAACAAGGGAAAATCCACCGTGAACTTAAATAACAAACCCAAGATATAATAAAACAAATAAACAGGCTGAAAGATGGCTGCTATGAGTATCCCAACCAATGCCATATTAAAAAATAGCACCACAGCTCCCGTGATGATGATGTCCGGGTCACGGTAAAGCCTCCCCTTGGAAGACCACCTTATCCGCTGTGACAGAAATTGCTTCAGGGTGAATGCCGGCTTCGTGTTCACCAGGGCTTCCCTGGCTTTTATGAAATGTATTTTATGCCGGGGCATCCTTTTTATGGATTGCAGTAAAAACATGTCATCTCCCGAGGGACTTCTATCCGCTTTCAAATCATTGACAGCGGTCATTGCTTTTCTGGATACCCCCATATTGGCCCCATTCATCATCACCGGTCTCCCGATGCTCATCGAACCGGCCCCTGATGCAATCAAACTGGCAAACTCAAGTGCCTGAAGCCCATAGAAAACCTCCTGAAGGTTTGTGGTATTTTTATCCACAGTTAAAATCACAGGACCGGCCATCAGGGAAGCATGATGATTCAGGTAATGGGAAACGAAAGCCCTGATCCAGTTTTCACCTGTCCTGCAATCCCCATCCGTAAATAAAATCAATTCTCCCCGGGCATGTCTTACGCCATGCTGAATGGCTTCTTTCTTACCCTCTCCATGACTGGAAAGCAAGGAAACCTTGCTGTATTTCTTTTCCCATTCTTCGGTCACCTGATAAGTATTATCATCAGAATGATCATCCACAATAATTATTTCTAATAAATTTGCAGGATAATTTTGATTCACCAAATCATTTAATATATTGGAAATGTTTTCAGATTCGTTCCGGACAGCACAGATGACAGTAACAAAAACCTCCGGGCGGCCATATTCAGTAAGCAAAACAGAGCCTTTTCCTGTATCGGAAATAAGGAGGGGATGATCAGTGGAATCAGAAAAGCACCGGGAAGGGATAGTGGAATCAGAAAAGCACCGGGAAGGGATATCGGCATCAGGAAAAAACTGATCCTGAAGACCGGATTCAGCATAAGGAGCGTCATATTTTTGAGCGCCTTTTAAGAAATCTTGTGTTGTGGCGGGGTCATGCGGTTTCAATGAAATCCAACCGAAATTAAACAATTGAATGACAACAAGGTATAATAACCCACTAATAATAAACAACAACAACAATACATCCATTCCTTTAACGGTATCAGAATATAATAACCAAAAATACATTCATTTTCCTGATGACACCAATAGAACCCAAAAAAAGCTTAGGTCAACATTTTCTTACGGATCACAATATAGCAAGAAAAATAACAAATAGCATCGATTTCAACACATCGGATCATTATGTAGAAATCGGACCCGGCACGGGAATACTAACCGCCTACCTGTATGAAAAAGCAGGCCATCATCTATGGCTGGTGGAATATGATAAGGCTTGTGTTGGTTACCTCAAAGAACATTATCCTGCTTTATCCGGAAACATCATTCAGGAAGACATATTGAAGCTGGATTTCAGAAAATATTTTCAGGGAAGCCTCTCCTTAATCGGAAACCTGCCATACAATATCTCCAGCCAGATTTTTTTTCGCATTTATGATCACCGCCATGCCATCAAAGAATCGGTCTTCATGATCCAGAAGGAAGTGGCAGAGCGGATAAAGTCCGGTCCGGGCAATAAAAATTATGGAATATTGTCAGTGCTTTTGCAAACTTTTTTTAATATAGAATACTTGTTTACGGTCAATGAGCAGGTGTTTTATCCCAGGCCGCGGGTCAAATCTGCCGTAATCAGACTGCAGCGGAATGAAACCCATGAGCTGGATTGTGATGAAGGGATGTATGTCCGGATTATCAAGAAAGCATTTAACCAGCGGCGCAAAACCATCAGAAACAGCCTTAAGGAAATACTGACCCGGCATCATGTTCAAACCAGTGATGAGATCTTCAACAAAAGACCGGAGCAACTGAGCACTCAGGATTTCAGTAGGCTGACAAGGCTACTTTCTTAATTTTTCAAGTCGCCGGCTAAAAATCCAATGAATGCCTGAACAGAATCATGAATGTTCAGGACATTTGCTGTTAGCTGTCTTACAATAAAGCCAATGAATACTCAAGCAGGAAATGCTTACGCGTGACTAAAATAGAATTTTATATATTGCGGTTTCACTGATAAAATTAGTTAAATTTGCTGATTTTAAAACCATCATGACATGGCATTTGAGTTAACCCGGGAATTAATAGACAACCTGAAAGAAGCCATTGAGAGACAGGATACCGATGCATACCGGGAATTCATTGCCGATCTGCACCCTGCCGATATTGCTGACATTTTCAATGAACTTGACATAGAAGAAGCCAAATTTCTTTATTTGCTGGTAGATGACGAGTTGGCTGCGGATATCCTGATTGAAATGGATCGGGATATACGGGAACAATTCATTGACATTCTTCCGGGTGAACTGATTGCCCGCCAGTTTATTGAAAACATGGATTCGGATGATGCTGCAGACGTCATCGGTGAGCTTCCCCCCGAGAAAAAGGATGAGATTCTCAGCAACATAGAAGACATTGATCAGGCCGGCGCCATTCTCGACCTGCTGGGGTATGACAAAAACACCGCAGGCGGACTCATGGCCAAGGAGCTGATCAAAGTCAATGAGAACTGGAACATCGTAACCAGTCTCCGGGAAATGAGAAAGCAGGCAGAAAATGTTGATGAGATATATTATGTATATGTGGTGGGAAACGACAAAAAGTTAAAAGGCACCCTGTCGCTGAAAAAGCTGCTGCTCACCCCCACTTCTTCCACCATAAAAAATGTTTACAACCAGGAAGTCATTTCCGTGCAGGTGGACACCCCTTCAGAAGAAGTAGCCAATATCATGGACCGGTACGATCTGGTTGCCCTGCCGGTCGTGGATGCCATTGGACGGCTGGTGGGCCGGATAACCATTGACGATGTCGTGGATGTGATACGGGAAGAAGCGGAGAGGGATTACCAGATGATATCGGGTATTACGGAAGACATACAACCTTCAGACAATGTGCTTCTCATTACCCGGGCGAGACTGCCCTGGCTGCTAATTGGTCTGTTAGGCGGAATATTCGGAGCGCAGGTGATTGGTTTATATGAAACCGATTTGGGAATTTATCCTGAAATGGCATTTTTTATTCCCCTTATTGCAGCCATGGGTGGAAATGTTGGCGTGCAATCCTCTGCCATCATCGTGCAAAGTATAGCCAGCAATACCATGGGCATCGAAAGTCCGTTTAAAAGAGTTATCAAGGAGTTTGCGGTGGCTTCATTAAACGGAATCATTTGTTCCGCCATTACCCTGGGCTATAATCTGTTTTTTACCGAATCTTTTGCATTGACAGCCACCGTCAGTGCATCCCTTTTTTCGGTTATCATTTTTGCTTCAATCTTTGGCACATTCATACCCCTGGCCTTGCACCGGCTAAAAATTGACCCTGCGCTGGCTACCGGACCCTTTATCACCACCTTAAACGATATCCTCGGTTTATTTGTATATTTAATGATTGGAAGAATGATGTATGAGGCATTCTAATAATTAAACAGCTTATTCAATGAAGCTCTATAAAACAGTCTTGTTTTTTCTTGCCATTTTGTTGATCCTGTTTTTGATTCAATATATATTTCCTGAAGAAGGAATCAAACTGACTGAAGACATCACCATCCATTACCCTGACAGCGAAAGGTTATTTGAAGATGAAAAGGAAGACTATAAAGACATTTCCCATATCATTGATACGAGCAGCGAAAGCCATCAAATTGATTTTTTCAAAGTATTCAGGAAGCTTAATGGCACGGAGGACATGCTGGAATATGCCTCCTATGATACCATATATGCCAAAGAACTTGATACCATTAAGCCCGTGAAACCTGATTACTATGATGATTACCATTATATCCGGCAACCCATAGAATATCCTGCTGAAGATCAGGCACCACTTTCTGATCTTTTTGAATCCCTTCATGAAATTAAATCTTCTAACCGATTGATGAGGATTTTACACTATGGGGACTCACAAATTGAGGGAGACAGAATTACCTCCTATATCAGAAATGAATTGCAAAAGCGCTTTGGCGGAAGTGGAATTGGGATGATACCGGTGCAAATAAAAACTCATTTTGCCGTTTCCCTGAAACATCAAATTGCCGATAACTGGCAACATTATTCCATTCAACATACCAGAAATAAACGGTTCGATGGCAGATACGGGGTGTTACAGGGTTTTTCAAGGTTTTCGCCCCTCAATCCTGACCAAAATGATGAAGTCAGGATATTTGAAAGCTGGATAGAGATTGAAACCATCAGCCGGTCCTATTACCTGGCTCGCCAGTTTAAGAACATCAAGCTGTTTTACGGATATAATCAAAAGCCACTCATTGTTCAGTTGTTAAAGCAGGATACATTGATTGATGCTGACATCCTGCTGCCAAACCGCGACTTTAGCGTGTATCAATGGAGTACCGGCAAAAAAAATAACAAATATACCATACAGCTCAAAGGGGAACACAGTCCGAATGTATATGCCATTGCAACCGACGGCAGAAGCGGAATAGCCATGGATAATATCCCGCTGAGAGGCAGTGCGGGCAATGATTTTACCAGGAATAATTTTGAATTCCTTAAAAACATTTATGATCAGCTAAACGTTCAATTGATCATTTTGCAATTCGGAGTTAATGTCGTGCCGGGAGAATTGAACAATTATGATTTTTATGAAAAGAACCTGTTCAGGCAATTACAATTCCTGAAACGAATGAACCCGGACCGGTCCATCATCATCATCGGTGTTTCGGACATGTCAAAAAAGGAAAATAATGTTTACGTGTCATACAGCAATATTGAAAAAATCAGGAATGCACAAAAAAAAGCTGCTTTCAAAGCTGGTTGTGCTTTCTGGGATACCTATGAAGCCATGGGCGGGAAAAATTCCATGCCTTCCTGGGTATTTCATGACCCACCCCTTGCACAAAAAGACTTTACCCATTTTACTTATCGGGGTTCAAAAATTATTGCTAAAATGTTTTTAGAAGCTTTAATGAAGGAATATGAAATATATTCTCGTGAAAAATAAAATAAGCAGTCATCTAATATGAACTCCGTCATCAGGCTTTTTCAATATAATCAGGACAATCCCCTGTACTTCACGAAGATATATTTCTGGATTTTTTTCTTTGTGGTGTTGCTGATATATTCCATCCTTTACAAAATAAAAGCTACAAGAAATGCATACCTCTTCCTGATTAGCCTGTTCTTTTATTATAAATCAGGGGGCATATTTTTTCTGCTGCTCATATTTTCCACCCTGTCGGATTATACCCTGGGACATATGATTTACCAGGCTAAAGGAAAGATGCTTAAAAAAACATATGTGGCCCTGAGTGTTATGATCAACCTTTTATTATTGTCCTATTTCAAATATGCGAAGTTCTTCACCAACCTGGTCAATGACATCTTTCACACCCGCTTCGAGACGGTTGATATTTTCGCCGGCTGGTCCAACCAATTTCTGGGCACTCATTTCAATGTTTCGGAGATAATCCTGCCTGTGGGCATCTCCTTTTTCACTTTTCAAACCATCAGTTATACGATGGACATATACCGCAATAAAGTAAAACCCATCAGCAACATTTTCGATTTCGGTTTTTATGTTTCCTTTTTTCCCCAATTGGTGGCAGGCCCTATTGTACGTGCCTCCGAGTTTGTGCCGCAACTCTATAATGATTACCGGTTAAGCAAATCAGAACTGAGCCATGCTTTATTTCTGATTCTGGCCGGACTGTCTAAGAAAATGATTATTTCAGATTATATATCGATCAACTTTGTGGATCGTGTCTTCCAAAGTCCCCTAACCTATTCAGGGTTTGAAAACCTAATGGCCCTGTATGGCTATTCTCTGCAGATATATTGCGACTTTTCCGGATACACTGATATAGCCATCGGGGTGGCCATGATTTTGGGTTTCCGGTTGCCCTTAAACTTCAATTCTCCTTATAAAGCCGTTAACCTGACCGATTTCTGGAGAAGATGGCATATATCCCTGTCGAAATGGTTGAGGGATTATCTTTATATTCCTTTAGGAGGAAACAGAAAAGGCAAGTTGCGAAGGCATATCAATATTTTTATCACCATGGTATTGGGGGGATTGTGGCACGGCGCCAAATGGCATTTTGTCATGTGGGGAGCCATACACGGAGCCGGATTGATCATTCAGAAGCTCATTACCTCCATGATTCCTGCAAAACTCCAGCAGAACCATATTTATCGCTTCCTTTCCATTTTCATCACTTTTCATGTGGTTACCTTTGGGTGGGCTTTTTTCAGGGCCAGCAAATTTGATGAAGCCATCACGATGCTTTCACAGATAATATATCACTTCAACTTTTCTAATATATTGACTGTGCTTTCCGGATACGGAAACATCACTATTCTCCTTGTCATAGGGTTTATAAGTCACTGGACACCATACACCTGGCAGGAAAAATTCAGGGGGTTTTTCATTCGTACGCCTTTATGGGTAAAAGGCGTGATCATCATCCTGTTCTTTATTTTAATTTATCAGTTTCAGTCAACAGAATTACAACCGTTTATTTATTTCCAGTTTTAATGCTTTGCTTCCGGATAACATCAATGAATATGTTCCCTTCGCTTACCAAATAGAAATCATACATGAAACAACATGCAATTGTTAAAAAATATATTACTTTGGTTCAATAAATTTATCAAGGATGCCATTTTTGGTTTTTAATGTTGTCTTTAAAAATGACCGGAAATAAGGATCGAATGATTAGAAAAAAAATAAAAAGATGAAACCTCCATGATTAACCAAGTTAAACACACACGAGCATGATTATTCATGGATGTTCCATCTGACAATTGAAAATAAATTATAAAAAGATGAACATAAGAAATAAATTCCTGATTATTGGTTTAATATTGTTTATGATGTGGTCTTTGCTGAAGGCACAGGAAAACCGAACCGTGACAAAAAAAAAATATGAAAAGCGTGATTTCCAGGTAACGTTTATATATCCTTTAGGAACCAACGGATTAAACGCCGGGAACTATGTCAATCGGTTTTCTTTCAACACATTGGCAGGCTATAATGCAGGCACGGATGGTTTCGAGCTGGGCGGATTTCTAAACATCAATCATGATTATATGCACGGACTGCAAATTGGAGGCTTTACCAATATTAACGGCAGTCTGGAAGGCATGCAGCTAAGCGGATTCCTGAACATCAACAGCAAGAAATCTAAAGGAGCAGCGGTGGCAGGCTTTGCCAATATCAACAATGCCAATTATAATGGATTACAGCTTTCCGGTTTTCTGAATACCAGTTACTCTTCCGCTGACATCTCCCAGATAGCCGGTTTTATGAACATTGTGGGAGGAAACACCAAAGGAATACAGTTGTCAGGTTTTGCAAATCTGGCAGACACCATCAAGGGAGTTCAGGTCAGCAGCTTCATAAATATTGCCCAGAAAATAAAGGGACTTCAGTTAGGCATTATCAACATCAGCAAGGATACAGAAGGCATACCGATCGGGTTGTTAAGCATTGTGGAGGATGGATACAATGTGTTCGAGTTTTCTGGTGGTGAAGCCCTGCATACCACCTTTTCCTACAAACTGGGTGTAAAACATTTTTACAACATCATTTCTTTCGGAAGCCACTTCATCAATGGCTTTGACGTCGGATTTGGCTATGGTGCCGGAACAGAAATCAGCCTTACTGATAAACAACATTTCTCCATTGACATCATCAATTATCAGATTAATGAGTTGGTTACCATCTTTGATAATCCGGTCAACCTGAGCCAGGTTAAGTTTAATTTCGGATATAAGATGGATAAAAACACTTCGGTCTTCGTGGGACCAACCTATAATTTGCTTGCTTCAAATATTAACAGCGACAGTTACCGTATTGCCCGAGACATTGCTCCTTATAGTTTTTATAATAAAAACCGGGGAAAATACAATTATAAAATGTGGATTGGTATTAATGCTGGCTTTCGTTTTTAAAGATGGTTGAATAACCATTCTTTGCAGCGTTCTGCTCTGCTTCTTTTTTAGAGCCTCCAAGTCCTTTGCCCATTGGAACATTATTGATGAAAATGGTGGACGTAAATGAAGGAACATTTTCATGCACATTCAATCCTTCTTCCGTCTCAAAAACGATGTCTATCTTATTTTTCTGGCTCCATTCCAGGATCTGGCTTTTGAAGTCTTTTTCGTTCTTCTCTATATCCTTCATTTTGATATAATGGCGGAAAAGCTTGTCAACCACAAATCTTTTTGTACAATCATATCCCTTATCGAAATAAAGTGCGCCAATAACCGCTTCAAAGACATTTCCGTAGATGTTTTTATTATTGTGATTGTTGAAACCCTGATAAATGGTAAATTGATCAAGTTTTAGCTGCTTGGCAAGATGGTTCAGAAAATCCCTGTTTACAATTTTGGCCCTCAATTTTGAAAGCCCCCCTTCATCCTTATCCGGAAAACGGGCATAAATATATTCCGACACAATGGCATCGAAGATGGCATCGCCCAAAAATTCCAACCTTTCGTTGTTGACCTCTTCATTATTTATTTTGATGGAAGCAGATTTATGCACGAACGCCATCTCATAGGTTTTAAGATGGTTGGGACAACAATGAAAAAGTTGATAGAGAAATTTATAAAACTTTTTTTGCCGTTGAAAAAGAAGTTTTATCAAAAAATAAATTTTGCTTAACACGAATCAGAAATTATTTTTTCTCAAAAGAACAGAAGCATTGTGTCCTCCAAATCCAAAGGTGTTTGATAAAGCAATGTTCATTTTTCGTTCCTGTGTCTTGTTAAAGGTATAGTTGATTTTGCTGTCCAGTTCGGGATCATCCTCAAAATGGTTGATGGTTGGTGGGATGAAACCTTCATTCAAAGCCACGATGGCAGCCATCGCTTCGACAGCACCTGCAGCACCAAGCAAATGGCCTGTCATGGATTTGGTGGAGCTAATGTTCATTTGATAAGTATGATCTTTAAACACGCGCTTGATTCCTTTTTCTTCTGCCAGGTCTCCTACCGGGGTAGCGGTACCGTGGGCATTGATATAGTCCACTTCTTCAGGATTAATGTTGGCGTCATTCAGGGCATTCTCCATCACATAACCTGCTCCTATTCCTTCCGGATTCGGGGCGGTTAAATGATAGGCATCTGCCGACAGTCCGCCTCCAATTACTTCGGCATATATTTTAGCGCCGCGTTTCTTGGCATGTTCCAGTTCTTCCATAATGATGGCCCCTCCGCCTTCTCCCATGACAAATCCATCGCGTGTTTTATCAAAAGGCCTGGAAGCTGTCTGGTACGCTTCATTTTTTGTTGAAATAGCCTGCATGGCATTAAAACCAGCCATTCCGGCTTCATTGATGGCTGCTTCCGAGCCACCTGTGATAATGACATCTGCCTGTCCAAGTCTTATATAATTCAGGGAATCAATAATGGCATTGGTAGAAGAAGCGCAAGCGGAAACCGTAGAAAAATTCGGTCCCTGAAAATTATATTTAATGGATATTAATCCGGCAGCAATATCAGAAATCATTTTCGGTATGAAGAAAGGATTAAAACGGGGCGTTCCGTCACCACTTGCATAGGATTTAACTTCCTGCAAGAACGTTTCTATGCCCCCAATTCCGGAGGCCCAGATTACACCATACCTTCTGGGAATAATGGAACTAAGATCAATCTGACTGTCTTCCATGGCTTCCTTAACAGCCACCATGGCAAACTGGGCAAAAAGATCCATTTTCCTGGCTTCTTTCCTGTCAAAATGTGCCGATGGATCAAATCCTTTTACTTCGCAGGCAAATTTTGTTTTGAATCTTTCATAATTGAAACGTGTTATTAGATCACAACCACTAACACCTTGTGAAAGATTCTCTGCAAACTCCTTTACATTATTTCCTAAAGGGGTTACTGCTCCTAATCCTGTAATAACAACACGTTTCAATTCCATAAAAATTGGTTTAATAAGATGAACTTATTTTGCGTTCTCTTCTACATATTTAATCGCTTCACCGACTGTTCCAATCTTTTCAGCCTGATCATCAGGAATGCCAATGTTAAATTCTTTTTCGAATTCCATAATAAGTTCTACCGTGTCAAGAGAGTCTGCTCCTAAATCGTTGGTGAAACTGGCTTCAGGAGTTACTTCGTTTTCATCTACTCCTAATTTATCCACAATAATGGCTTTAACTCTTGATGCAATGTCTGACATAACTTTAATTTTTAGTTAATAAATTAATAATTAAATTTAAAGGTGCAAATAAATACATTTAGTCAAAATAATTCAAACAAAAATCTTTTTTTTCTCTGTTAAATTTAGTTTTTTTTGTAGGATGAACCTTGCAAGAAAAATATTGTCAAAAATATAATAAAAATCTTAATTTACACATCTTTATAAAAAATTGATAATGAAAAACATATCAATACTCGCCTCCGGTTCCGGAACGAATGCCGAAAATATCATAGAATATTCTAAAAAAAAAGGGAATTTTGATGTAAAGTTTGTGTTGTCCAATAAAAAAAATGCTTATGTCATTGAAAGGGCTAAAAAGCATGATATCCCAGCTTATGTGTTTAACCGGGAGGCGTTTTATGAAGGCAATAAAATGCTGACTTTACATCAAAAAAATGACATTGATTTGATCATTTTAGCCGGATTTTTGTGGTTGATTCCTTCCCACCTGATTCAAGCCTATCCGAACCGCATCATCAATATTCATCCTGCCCTATTGCCAAAACATGGAGGAAAAGGAATGTACGGCAGAAAAGTCCACGAATCGGTTATTAGCAATAAAGAAAAAGAAACCGGCATCACCATTCATTATGTCAACCCGGAATACGACAAAGGAACCATCATATTCCAGGCAAAATGCGAAGTTAAAGCAGATGATACCCCTGAAACCCTTGCAGAGAAGGTCCATCAACTTGAACATAAGTATTATCCCCTCATCATAGACAAGTTGCTGGAAACCGTGTAGCTTAGCTGTAATGGTTCCTGCCTCCCTGACAAAAACCTTTGTTAGGGTAAAACCGAAAAAGTTTTTCTGGATATTGAAGAATACACCCTTGCACATGGAAACCTTCCTCTGTTTATAGCCGACCAGGGAATCTTCCGGATATTGAAACGGATATTTTAATTGATATGCAGGCTGTCCAGGGCTACCAGGTATTTTGATTTTACGGTATTGAAAGTATCCAGGTTTTCTTCGCTGATGGGTTCAACCGGGGGTGCTTCCAGGTTCAGCGGATTTATCGGATAACCGTTTTTCCAGACCCTGAAATCCAGGTGGGGGCCGGTGGCATATCCGGTGCTGCCGACATACCCGATGATGTCACCCTGTTTCACTTTTTTTCCTACCCCCATTTTTCTTGGGTATTTCGACAAATGGTTATAACCGGAAGTGTAAACGCTGTTGTGCCTGACTTTAATATAGTAGCCGGCTCCTTTTGTATAGCCTTTTCTTGAAATGACCCCGTCTCCGATGGACAGGATCGGTGTACCCGTCGCCGCCGCATAATCCACTCCGCGATGCGGTCTTCTGACCTTCAGTATGGGATGGAAGCGGCTGTAGCTGTAGCCGGAACTTATTCTGCTGTAACGTAAAGGCGCCTTGAGGAAAGTCCGCCGCAAGCTGTTTCCTTGTTCATCAAAATAATCGTTGTTTTCACTCTGACTGAAGGCCAATGCATAGTGATCCTTTCCCATATGCCTGATGCAGGCAGCATGAATTTTACCGATGCCTATGGAAACCGTATCGATGAATTGTTCCTCATAAATCACTTTGTATTCATCGCCCTTATTGATTCTGAAAAAGTTGATGGTCCACGCAAAAATTTCCGAGAGCTCCAGCGCCAGTTCAGGATTTTGATTCTTGTCCGCCATGGTGGACCATAGGGAAGAATTGATGACGCCGGTGGCCGCTTTCCGCAGGGATGTCACTTCCTTCTCTCCCCTGACGGCATATATGGAATCCCGCAGGTTAACCCTGACATAATTCACCGGATCGATTTCATAAACAAAATAATCCATTGTCCGGAGCGTATCCTTCGAAAAAAAGCAATAATAATAATTGCCTCTTTTGAATTTTCTGGTATCGAATACTTCTGAAAACGAAAGGGCTACCTGATAAACCTTCTCAGCGGGCATATCATAAGATCGCAATAACAGTGCAAGCGTCTGGTTGTACTTCACCCTTCCCTGTTCAATATGAAAAGAATCCTCCGGGACACCATATATTTTCTTAATTTCAGGCATTTCCACAAGGGTATCCCTTTGTATTTTAATCCTGGTAGGCGGACTTTTATCCTGATGCTGGTAAATGATAAATAAAAATAACGCAAACACTGCCAATAATATGGCTGCTACAATCCCTCTTTTCAATGACAATACTTTTTAACGTCCAACAAATATTCTACCTGCTCCACGAATTCATTAAGACATAAACATGCCTGTTATACAACCACCACATTTACAATCTTTTTCGGAACCACAATGACTTTTTTCACATTTTTTCCTTCCAGCCATTTCTGCGATTTTTGGTGTTCCAGCACGGCACGCTCGATTTCTTCCCTGGGCATGTCGATTGGAAATTCCAGTTTAAACCGCATCTTTCCGTTAAAGGAAACCGGATATTCAAACGATTCCTCTATCAGTAAAGCCTCATCGTATTCCGGCCATTTTTCATAACTGATGGTTTGCCGGTGACCGAGTATCTCCCAGATTTCTTCACCAATATGCGGGGCAAAGGGAGCAAGCACCCTGGTAAATGTTTCCACGGTGGACCTGTTGACTTTCTTTTTCTTAATACATAAGTTGGTAAAGATCATCATTTGTGAGATGGCTGTATTCATGTGCAGGTTTTCTATATCGTGCTGCACTTTTTTGATGGTTTGATGGAGGGATTTCAGAATTTCCGGGTCTTCTTTTTCTTCATCGCTGATGTTGGCGGTATCTGCAAAAAACCTGAAAACCCTTGCTAAGAATCCGAATACCCCTTTTACTCCGGCATCCGACCAGGGCTTGGTGGCATCCAAAGGCCCCATGAACATTTCGTATAGCCTCAGGGAATCGGCCCCGTAGTTTTCTATCACATCATCCGGGTTGACTACATTTTTCAGGGATTTGGACATTTTCGCCACAATCTGTTTCACTTCCTCTCCGGTTTCATAATGAAAATACCTGCCGTCCCGTTCTTCCACCATATTGACCGGTACTTTTGCCCCGGTCTCCGTTTCATAAGCAAAAGCGAGGATCATGCCCTGGTTGTATAGTTTTTTGAAAGGTTCATCTGTGGATACAATGCCCAGGTCGTATAACACCTTATGCCAGAAGCGGCTATAAAGCAAATGCAGCACAGCATGTTCGGCGCCCCCTATGTAGAGGTCCACAGGCATCCAGTATTTTTCTTTTTCCGTATCAAAAGGCTTTTCATCGTTTTGCGGATCAATAAACCGCAGATAGTACCAGCATGAACCGGCCCATTGCGGCATGGTATTGGTTTCCCTTGTACCTTTCCGGCCATTTTCATCAGTCACTTCCAGCCAGTCACCCGCATTGGCGAGGGGGGATTCCCCTTTCTCGCCGGGCTGATAATTATCCAGTTCAGGCAGTTCCAGGGGCAATTCATTCCCGTGCAACACGGTTATTTCACCATCTTCCCAGTGAATCACAGGAAAAGGTTCACCCCAGTATCTTTGGCGACTGAAAAGCCAGTCCCGCAGCTTATAATTGACTGCTTCTTTCCCGATTCCTTCTTTCTCGAGCCAGGAGACAATGGCCTTTATGCCCTCTTCTTTGTTCAAGTTGTTGATATCAAGCCCTTTGGAAGGATTGGCCGAGTTGATATAAAATCCGTCCTCCTGCCAGCAGTATTGACCTGCCAGCACCTTTTTACGGATTTCTTCACTGGCATCTTTGGGATCCATGATGCATCGAATGGGCAACTCAAACTTCCCTGCAAACTCAAAATCCCGCTCGTCATGGGCAGGAACAGACATGATGGCGCCGGTTCCGTAATCCATCAGCACATAGTCGGCCACCCAAATGGGTATTGCTTCATTGTTGACCGGGTTAATGGCATACCTTCCGGTAAAAATGCCGGTTTTCTCCCTGGACAGGTCCACCCTGTCGGTATCCGATTTTAAAGCAGCGTCCCGGGTATATTGTTCCACCTGATCTTTTTTTTCCGGGGTGGTCACTTTTCCGACCAGCGGGTGTTCCGGTGAAAGCACCATATAGGTGGCCCCGAATAAAGTATCAGGTCGTGTGGTATAGACCCTGATGGCTTCTTCCAGTCCCTGCACCTCAAAATCCACTTCCGCACCGGTCGAGCGGCCAATCCAGTTTCTTTGCATATCTTTTATGCCTTCGGGCCAATCCACTTCATCCAGTCCCTTTAACAGCCGTTCCGCATAAAGGGGAATACGAAGCATCCATTGCTTCAGGTTCTTTTTTACAACCTGGTGTCCGCATTTTTCATGGGTTCCGTCATTCAAGACCTCTTCGTTGGCGCAAACAATCCGGCAGTTTTCGCACCACCAAACCTGGGCATTATCGTAATAGGCGAGCCTTTTGCCGTTAATGTAATCCCTGACAGCTTTTGCCCCCTGATCCGTGATTTCACGGGGGATGGTCAGTTCATCAACAGGACGTCCTTTTTGCCGGGTTTCATCAAACCAGGTATTGTACAATTGGATAAAAATCCATTGGGTCCATTTAAAATAGTTGGGATCGGTGGTATTGATTTCCCTGTCCCAGTCATAGCTCAAACCGATGGATTTAATCTGTCTTCTGAAATTATCACAATTGGTCCTGGTGGTGATGGCCGGATGCGTGCCGGTCTGCATGGCATATTGTTCAGCAGGCAAACCAAAGGCATCCCATCCCATGGGGTGCAGCACATTATATCCATTCATCCTTTTATAGCGGGAAACGATGTCAGTAGCGGTATATCCTTCAGGATGACCGACATGCAGTCCGCTGCCGGAAGGATAGGGAAACATGTCCAGGATATAATACTTTGGTTTATCCTGATCCATCACCGTTTTGAAGGTTTTGTGTTCTTCCCAGTAATCCTGCCACTTTTTTTCTATTTCTTTAAAATGGTATTCCATTTGTTTTGGCTTAACTTATTTTTAAGATTTCCTGGCATGCAGCCTTATACAACTTACTATCAGAAAAAAGTTATAACAACTTGATTTATTGTTGCCAACTATTTTATTCCTGATTTCAGATGATTGACAAAAGTATAAAAAACTTATGATTACATGGAAGTTCGTGTAATTTTTTAGAGACATTGCCGGATAAGATAAATACAACAAAACAATGCAATGAGAAAAATGAATTGTAAACTTGTATGTTTTACCAACTATTGGTAATTTTTAATAAAATTGTTTGAGATGAAAAACACTTCAATATCACTCGGAAATTATTTTGACCAATTTGTGCAAACACAAGTATCCGCTGGTCGATATAAAAATGTAAGTGAGGTCATTCGTGCAGGACTACGATTACTGGAAAATGAAGAAAGCAAAGTAATTGCTTTGAAAAATGCAATTCAAGAAGGATCAAGCAGTCCCAGGGTAGAAAACTTTGACTTTGATGAGAATTTAAAAAACATAAAAGCAGAAAAAAGAAAAAATGGCTGAAGTTATTTTAAGACAGGAAGCCATTAATGATTTAAATGACATCTGGGATTATACTTTCGGACAGTTGTCTGAAAAACAAGCGGACAAATATTATTCCTCATTAAAATTTGCTTGCAGGGAAATTGCAGAAAATCCTGAACTTTGGAGAGAATATATGGAAATTAAAAGAAATTTATTTGGACTCAAATCCGGCAAACATATTATATTCTACCAAATAATTTCAGACGAAGAAATTGAGGTAATTAGAATATTGCATGCAGGAATGGAATTAAAAATAGGATAACCTAATAAAAAACTACATCCAAAATACATTAATATCTGTGGTCTGCAAGACCCGGCGATTAATAGCTTCGCTGAGCTTCCCGATAAAAAGAATCGGGACAAGCTGTCCTTCGTCTTCGGTTCCCGGATGAACTAAATCCATCCAATTTCTATGGACTTATCGAAGCGTTATATATTTTATTAATTGAAAAATTAAGATTTATTGGTGGTAAATTGAGTACTAATCTTAACTTTTCTTATAAGATGGTATTTTTTTAAACTGAAATACTGGTACACTTTTCAACTGAAATCTACAAAAGCCTCTATAACCCGCATGCAATATACCATGTGTTGCCGTTTCGTTGTTTCTCTTTCATTTACTTTTCTACTTTGTTATCTATCCTCATGGTGCAATTGGTGCAATTAATGGTGCAATTCGTAAAAAGAACCAGCACCTTTTATGCTTGAGGCTTTTAACAGACCTTTATCTACCAAATCTGTTAAATCTCTGCTTGCTGTATTTCGGGAAACTTTAAAAATAGCTTGGTAATCGCTATTTTTCATTTTCCCTTTATTCTTGAGATGTTCAATAGCACTTATTTGTCTTTCATTTAATCCTAAAGTTTTCAAATATTCGGGATTCAGATTTTCTTTTCTAAATTCCACCCAAAAGCCAGACATATCATAAAAATAAATTGGTTTTGGGATGCCAAATTGAACACATTCATTAATCATTTTAATTGTACCACGCCCCCAAGATTCGATGTAGCCACTTCTGAATAGTGTGTTGGCAATGTCTGGATTAAAAGGTTTTGATGGGTGTTTGGTTAAAAGCTTTTCAATAGTCCAGTTGTCTGGTAGTTTTCCCTCATTCCAGAATATGATTTTATCTTGGTAGACGCTAATTTGAATTGGAACACTTTCTGAGTAATCTTTATGTGATACAGCATTAAGAAGAGCTTCGCGTATTGCGTCTTTTGGATATTCATATTTCTCAACCCGATTTAATCCTTCATAACTGATTGACGAATTGTTATATTTGGAGAAGAGCAAATCCATAGTCTTTTCAACTTGCTCAAAAATATTTCCGTGAACTTCATCTTGGAACTTTAAATTT
>CAYFUP010000009.1:0-32050 GCA_964346235.1 uncultured Bacteroidales bacterium
AGGCTTAACAAAAATAATATTTTACTTCCAAGATCGGAAAAATAATCCAGTTTCTGATATTTTCGGGCAAATATCGGGCAATAAAAAAAGGGTTATAACTGACTATCAGTTCAATAACCCTTTTAATGGTCGGGGTGGGCAGACTCGAACTGCCGACCACACGCCCCCCAGACGTGTACTCTACCGGGCTGAGCTACACCCCGGAATGGGTGTGAGTGTGGGTGTGAGTGTGGGTGTGAAAATTAGAGTGTGTGGGGGTTAAAGTGTGTGTGTTTTGTGGGGCAAATATAAAGAAAATATTAAACAGTTAAAAAGCATTGAATCTCCTTAAAAAATAATTTCTTTACGCATTAAAACTTTTGAAAGATAGCAATCAATGAAAAAACCAATTCTAACGGCCTTCTTGCTGCTTTTGCTGGATTTTCAGGTAGTGTTTAACCAGGAAGTTACCAATGTCAATTTTCAGCAAGAGGCGGACAACTTAATCATTACTTATGATTTAATCGCGGATAAACCCACTGATATTAGGGTATATGCTACTTCAAACAGCAAAGGTGACTTTGGATTTTCGTTAAGAAATGTGCGTGGTGATGTGGGCAATAGAATATTACCGGGTAAAAACAAAGAAGTTATTATCAATGATTTATCGCGAATTGAAGATTATGATAGCGGTCAGGTTATTATAAAAGTTGAACCTGTCGTCATTAAACGAAAACATGCCATTGCCTTGTCTCCCAAATTGCCTGCCACTCCCATTGGTTTCAGATACGCTTACCTGGGAAGATTTGGTGGTTATGTTTCGTTTGCCTCGGATCTTGATTTATTAGATTGGGTGGATTATCTGACAATAGGTCCGGCTATCCGTCTTACCTACCAGTTGCATGCTTATGTTGGTGGGGGTATGGAGCTTACCTACCGTCATAAAATAATGGAAGCAGGAATAATGCTCAGACATGAGAATTATGTGATTGATGTCGGCGTAGGTTACGATTTTGACGGAATTAAATATTCTTTTGGAAATATCGGGTTTGGAATTACTTTTTGAGTAATAATAGATATGGATAATTATTCTAAAGTGATTCTAAGCAGGCGTCAAAAACAAAGTATGCAATTCTTAAATGCCATTAAGTAAATCTATCAGAATATGAAAAAATGTCTAATTTAAATATGTCAATAATTACATATTTTTTGATTTTGGCAGTTTTTCTTCCGGTTTTTATTTCAGAAACATTAATGGTATATTTATTGTCAAGTTTGAGTTTGTTTTTCATTATAAATAATATCTTATTCTCATAGAACAAAGGGGATGTATTTAATAAATAATTATAAAATTTTAAAATAACAGATATGGATTTTTTCAAGAAAATGGATGTTCCTGATGATAAAAATGAAGCTCAAAGCGGCAAAAAGCAAGAAACAGAACAAGTAAAAGTGTTAATTATCGGTTCGGGACCGGCGGGCTATACAGCGGCCATCTACGCAGCACGGGCAAATCTGAGTCCCGTGCTATATGAAGGACTGGAGCCCGGGGGACAGTTGACGACCACCACTGAAGTGGAGAATTATCCGGGGTATCCGGAGGGAGTCACCGGGCCTGTGATGATGGAAGACCTGAAAAAACAGGCACAGCGATTTGGCACTGATGTCCGGTTTGGGATCGCTACCAAAACCGATCTATCTGAAAGGCCTTTGAAAGTGTGGATCGATGATAAAAAGATTATAGAAACGGAAGCATTGATCCTGGCTACCGGGGCAACAGCAAAATATTTGGGCCTCGAGTCTGAAGAAAAATTCAAAGGAGGCGGTGTTTCTGCCTGCGCTACTTGTGATGGTTTCTTCTATCGTGGAAGAGATGTTGCCGTAATAGGAGGGGGCGATACTGCCTGCGAGGAGGGGCTATATTTATCAGGACTTGCTAAAAAAGTGTATATGATCGTGAGAAAACCTTATTTAAGGGCTTCTAAGATTATGCAGAAAAGGGTGTTTGAAAAGGAAAATATTGAAATCCTCTTTGAACATAATACCAAGGAAATCGTGGGCGACCAGGTGGTAAACGGTGCCATCCTGATTAAGAAAATGGGAACGCCTGAGGAAGAAGAAGTCAGAATTGATATTGATGGATTTTTCCTGGCCATCGGTCATAAACCAAACAGCGACATTGTAAAAGATTATATCGATATGGATGAAACAGGCTATATCCTAACTGAAACAGGCTCCAGCAAAACCAATATTCCGGGTGTTTTTGCCTGCGGGGATGTGCAGGATAATATATACAGGCAGGCTGTCACTGCCGCAGGAACAGGTTGCATGGCAGCCATTGATGCGGAAAGGTTTTTAGGGGGACAGTAGTTTACTGGCCTTCATCTTCTTCAATATTTCTGCGCAGCTCATCAAAAAAAGCTTTTAATTGCTTTAAATCCCGCGCCCTGATCAATCCAATCAGATAATCCAGTTTTTGATGGATGTTTTCGACCTGCTCAAGGGTATAAGGATTGAACAATATTTCAGCCAGCAGGAAATCATCTTCTGATAACAACCCCCTGGCTATGCTCATGTGTTTTTTGAAGGTAGTGCCCGGAGCGTCCTGCTTTTTCATGCAGGCTGCAAATACCATAGAAGAAGAAAATGGGATGGATAAGGAATAGGCTGTGGTCTGATCGTGCTCTTCAAAACTGTATTCAAAAATTTTTAACTGAAAGCTTTTATAAAATTGCCTGAAAAACTTCTTGCCTTCTTCATCCGATTCCTTGATAATGACCGCACTTTCATTTTCCAACTGCTTGATGTTGGCAAAAGTTGGTCCAAACATCGGATGGGTGGAGACAAAGCGGAATCCGGAATCCAAATAATATCGGTTTAAACCGTTTTTTACTGAAGTGATATCCGATAAAATACATTCTTTGGAAAGGTAAGGGATGACTTCGTCAAATGCCTGGGTTGTGATTTGCAAACTAACTGCATTAATCACCAAATCAGGATTGAATTCCTTTATTTCTTCATAATTGACAAAGCGAAATGCATTGAAAAAATATTTCAGCTTTGTTTTATCTTTATCAAATACGGCTACTTCATAATCAAGGCACAAGGACTCCACAAACCATGATCCCATCTTTCCGGCCCCTAACACAAGAATGTTCATACGAGATAAATATTAAATTAAAGTTTTACTGGTTCACACATTCCGTCATAACCATCTTGCAGGCGTTGGTATTGCCAAGCTGACAGGCTTGCTGAAAGTAGCGGCAGGCATTTAGCTTTTTCTCGCTGCGAAAATAGGCCATGCCCAGGTTATAAAAAGCATAGGCATTGTCCTGATCTTCTTCTATCACTTCATTGAAATCATTGATGGCATCTTCGTAATTTCCCAGTTTATAATAAGAAAACCCCCTGTTGTATAATGCATTCATGTTATCTTCATTGAGGTCAATGGCCAGGGTGAAATCTCCGATGGCTTGCTGATAGTCCTTCATCTGCTGAAAAGCTATTCCCCTTGAAATATAGGCCCTGCTCGCCAAATCGTCGTTCCCGGAATCAATGACTTCCGTAAAAACTTTTAAGGCTTTTTTATATTGCTCTTTGTAATTATGTATAAGTCCCTGACAGTAAAGCAAGTGTGGCTTACCTGGGTAGTCCTCAAGTCCTTCTTCTACATATTTCGAAGCGTCTCGCTCACGTTCCAATAAAAGCAATGCGGAAGTACGGCCAATGACCGCATCGAAATTTTCATTTTCCCTTTCCAATACCTTCTCGAATTCTTCAAGGGCTTTTTCAAATTGTTTGTTATTCATTTTCTTGTAGCCCACCTCTACTGCGGAATCCGAATCAAAAGACTGTCCGGGAAGTAGCGCATATCCAAAGATGAAACCAACCAATAAAAAGATTATTTTTTTTGTATTCATAACTGCACAGATTATCCTGATAAAGATGATTCAAACATAACCCTGTTTATTATTGAACGACCCAGTGTAAGTTCATCGGCAAATTCCAGCTCATCCCCTAATGAAACCCCCCTTGCAATGGTGGTAATTTTAACATGATGGTCTTTAAATTTTTTATACAGGTAAAAGCTCGTAGTATCCCCTTCCATTGTTGTACTTAATGCCAGAATAAGTTCTTCTACGTGATTGTTTTTAATTTTGTTTTCCAGATGGTCAATTTTTAAATCAGCCGGTCCTATTCCCTCCATGGGTGATATTACTCCTCCTAAAACATAATATAATCCCCGAAATTGATGGGTGTTCTCAATGGCTATGATGTCCTTGATGGTCTCAACAACACAAACTGAGGATTGATCCCTGGTTTTATCGGAACAAATGGAACATAAATCACTATCTGATATATTGTTGCATGATTTACAATACTTGATGTCTTTTCGCAGCTTAATGATAGCGTTTCCAAAATATTCTACATTCTCTTCCGGCTGTTTCAAAAGATGAAGGGCCAGCCTCAATGCTGTCTTTTTTCCTATTCCCGGTAATTTTGCAAGTTCTTCCACAGCTTCATTCAGCAAACTTGACGAAAACTCCTGCCATTCCATAAACAATCATTCAGTAAATAAAATTTGATCAAAAATAAGGAAAATTATTTTCATTCAAGATTGTTTTTTAAAATTGCAAAATACTTCAATATAAATCTATTTTATAAAATCATTATATGGAACCACTATTGATAGCTGTTATTATTCTCACCTATTTCACCATTATTTTAATTATTTCTTATTTTACCGGACGGGGAGCCGATAATGAATCGTTTTTTTTAGGTAACCGGAAGTCTCCCTGGTATGTCGTGGCCTTCGGTATGATAGGGGCTTCCCTCTCAGGGGTAACCTTTATCTCCGTGCCCGGATGGGTGATCACCAACCACTTTTCATACATGCAAATGATTCTGGGATACCTGGTCGGTTATTTCGTTATCGCTAATGTACTCATGCCTTTGTATTATAAGATGCGACTGACTTCTATTTATACATACCTGGACGGACGGTTTGGGAAATCAACCTATAAAACCGGGGCGTCATTTTTCCTCTTATCAAGGGTGATTGGCGCCTCTTTTCGATTGTTTCTGGTAGCCAATGTATTGCAGCTCACCATCTTCAATGCGCTGAATGTGGATTTTGCCATCACTGTCATCATTACCATCATTTTAATATATGCCTATACCTTTAAAGGGGGCATTAAAACCATTATATGGACGGATAGCCTTCAGACTTTTTTGATGATTCTTTCGGTTGGACTCACCGTATATTTTGTATCAAAAAAGCTGGATTATGACTTTTATACCATGACGGAAAGCATCGCTGCCCACCCCTGGTCGAAAATCTTCTTTTTTGATGATTGGAACAGTGAAAAGTTTTTTGTGAAGCAATTTCTTAGCGGGATATTTATTTCCATTGTTATGACTGGCCTTGATCAGGATATGATGCAGAAAAACCTCTCTTGCCGAAACCTCCGGGAAGCTAAAAAGAACATGTATTGGTTCAGCATTACCCTTATTCCGGTGAATTTGTTGTTTATGTCCCTCGGACTGTTGCTCGTGATTTATGCCGGACAAATCGGATTGGAGTTGCCGCACCTGACGGATGATTTGTTTCCCATCATTGCCACACAGGGGTATCTTCCTTCCATTGTTGGTATCATATTTATGATCGGCCTCATTGCAGCGGCATTTACCAGTGCTGATTCCGCCCTTACCGCTCTTACCACCTCTTTTACGGTGGACATACTAAATCCGAAGGGTAAATCGGAACAACAGATGATGAGAATCCGGAAAACCGTTCACATATTTGTAGCCTTGACGCTTGCCCTGGTTATCTTCGGGTTTAAGTTCATTAACAACCGCAGTGTCATCAGTTCCATCTTTACTGCCGCCGGTTATACTTATGGACCATTGCTGGGAATGTATAGCTTTGGACTGTTTACCAGGCTAAAGGTAAAAGACAGATGGGTGCCATTGATAGCCATCGTTTCCCCTGTCATCACATACCTTATTAATATATACTCCACCCAACTTTTCAACGGATATAAATTTAGCTTCGAACTGTTGATTGTGAACGGATTGATTACCTTTATCGGATTGTTGCTGCTGACAAAGAAAAAACAATGACCCGGGTTATATTTTGGGGATCTTAATGGACTTTATCATTGGCCATTAACAGGTTTCCGTATTACAGCTACGTGTTATATTTTGGGGATCTTAATGGACTTAATCCCGTTAACGCCGTTTTTTATACCGGACTTGATGTTGTATCTTATCTTGGGGATGATCCCTTTTCCTCGTTTCTTTCCTTGTGTATAGATCTCATCAATCAAACCGGCATACTTTTCCTGAATCACGTTTCTTTTAAGTTTCAGGGTAGGAGAGAGCTCACCTGTCAGCGGACTCCATTCCTCGTGCACCAGCCTGAAACGCTTGATATGTTCGGTTTGCCCCAAGGATTGGTTAATGATATTGATTTCTTTCTGAAAACGGGCAATGACTTGTGGAATCGATATCAATTCTTCATTGTCACGGTAATGGATTTTATACCTTGAACACCAGTCATGTAAAAAGCTAAAATTCGGCGATATCAGCGCACTGGCATATTTTTGGTTTTCCCCAATCACCATGGCCTGCTCTATAAAGAAGGATTCTTTCATTTTGTTTTCGATGACTTGCGGGGCAATGTATTTTCCACTGGCCAGCTTAAACATTTCCTTTTTCCGGTCGGTTATTTTCAAATACTTTCCGTCTTCCAGGACCCCGACATCTCCTGTATGAAACCAGCCATCCTTGTCAATCACTTCCCTGGTAAGTCCGGGTTCTTTATAGTACCCCATCATGATGCTCGGACCGTTGCACAGGATTTCATTGTCTTCCGCAATTTTTACCTGCACATTGTCCATCAGCGGTCCTACCGTTCCAAATTTAATTTCACCAGTCACAAAGTTGCTGGCGGAGATGACCGGAGAAGTTTCGGTCAGCCCATAACCTTCTCCTATGGGAAGGCCTGCTGCCCAGAAAATCCTTGATAATCTGGTTTGCAGGGCGGCTCCACCGGAAACAATGACTTCCACATTTCCGCCAAACACCTGCCGCCATTTTTTGAAGATCAGTTTATCGGCTATTTTTAATCGCAACCGGTACCATAAACTATTGCCTTCCAGTTTATATTGCAGTCCAAGGTTTACCGCCCAGAAGAAAATTCGCTTTTTTATAAAGGAAAGGTCTTTCCCTTTGGCAATTATCTTGTCATATGCTTTTTCAATAACCCGGGGAACGGTGATAAAGAGGTTGGGCTTGATTTCCTGCATGTTATCCACGATGGTTCCCATGTTTTCAGCGTAATATATGCTTATGCCCTTATATTGATAGTGGTAATTGATACAGCGTTCAAATACATGACTTAAAGGCAGAAAACTGACAGTCCTGGCTTCCTTCCCAAAGGAATGGATGTTGGCGTGGGCTTTAAAATTGGAAACCAGGTTATGGTGGGAAAGCATGACACCTTTCGGATTTCCTGTGGTTCCTGAGGTATAAATAATGGTGGCCAAATCTTCGGGATGAATGCTTTCTTTCAGCTTGATGAGTTTTTCCTCATATTTTTTTTCTTGACTTTTTCCCAGCTCAATGATGTCCGTCCAGTTCCCGGCACCTTCAATGAGGTTAAATGTATAAATATCATCGATGGGCTCTATCTCCTTCACAAGCGGTTTAATCTTGTTATAAAGCGTAATATCTGAAACGATGACTAGCTTTGGTTTGGCATGATTCAGAATATACCGGTAATCCGCTATGCTGATGGTGGGATAAATGGGCAGGTGGACAAGGCCTGCCTGGCTCATGCCCATGTCCACGAAGTTCCATTCGGGACGGTTATTGGTGACGGTGGCAATGATATCGCCTTTTGTTAAACCCATGGCCAGCAAACCGTAACTGAACAGGTTGGCATATTGCAGGTATTCTTTGGAACTGTATAAGACCCATTCTCCATCTTTTTTGCCTGCCAAAGCATCTGATTTGTTATAATCCGCTACATGTCTTTCAAGCAGATCAAATATTCTTTTAACATCCATTCAATAAAAAATTAATATTAAAAAAATCAAATATAAAGTTTTTTAATTCAAATAATCGGATGAACCTCTCATCAGCGCCCGTTCACAAAATGAGATGAGATAACCATGAGGGCTCCATCGGTATTTGAAACACAAAAGTTGGTTTTGAAATTGATTATTTGTTTGAAATACAATGGTTTAACATAACATTTATCACAGATGAACCCCTCATCAACGCCCGTTCACAAAATGAGATGAGATAAACATGAGGGCTCCATATGGATTGAAACGCAAAAGTTTGTTTTAAAATTGATTATTTGTTTGAAATACAATGGTTTAATTTAATATTTATCACATATGAATACAATGGTTTAATTAAATATTTATCTCGTATGAACCCGAAGCATTATTTACCATTTTTTCCGCCTTAGAGATGGCGTTGTCCAGTCCTTTGACATCCTTTCCTCCGGCTGTGGCAAAAAATGCTTGTCCGCCTCCGCCACCTTTTATTTCTTTTGCCGCTTCCCTGACTATTTTATTGGCATCCAGTCCTTTTTCCTTCAGAAGGTTTTCTGAAATCATAATGTTTAGTACCGCTTTCCCCTTGCTTTCAGCTCCCAGCACCAGATAGAGATCATTGACTTCATTTTTAAGCTTAAAAGCCAAATCCCTGATATCATCTGCTTCCGATATATCAACCTTTTCTGCGATAATGTTTATGCCGTTGACCTGTTTGATTTGCTTTTTGAGGTTTTCTTTGACCTCATTTTTCTTATCCTGTTTATATTGCGCTACTGTTTTGGCAAGGTCTTCTTTTTCTTCTACTAATTTCTCAATGGAGCTGACCGGGTTTTTGACATTGTTCAAAATTTCCCTGATTTTATCCAGGGTGTCCATTTCTTTTTCGATGTATTCTTCTCCCTTGGCGCCGGTAACGGCTTCAATTCGTCTGATGCCGGCTGATATGGCGCTTTCAGAAATGATCTTGAAAAAACCTATCTGTCCCGTGGCATCCACATGGGTTCCCCCGCACAATTCAATCGTGTCACCAAATTTTATCGTCCGCACCTTCTCACCGTATTTTTCACCGAACAGGGCAGTGGCGCCCATTTTTTTTGCCTCTGAAAGCGGAATGTTGCGTTGCTCTTCTCTGGCATAATTTCGTCGAATCTGGTCATTGACAATCTTTTCTATCTTTCTGATTTCTTCATCACTGAGTTTTTGAAAGTGGGAAAAGTCAAATCTAAGGTAGTCGGGGTGCACCAATGATCCTTTTTGTTCTACATGTTGGCCAAGCACCTGACGCAAGGCATAATGCAGCAAATGGGTGGCACTGTGGTTATTGGCAGTAGAAATCCGTTTTCGCTTATCAACCATTGCTTTAAAAGGTTTTTCCAGCTTTTTGGGAATTTTTTTGGTAAAATGGATGATCAGTTCATTTTCTTTCTGGGTATCGATGATGTTTATTTTCTCTTCATCGTTTTCAATGTACCCTGTATCTCCTACTTGTCCCCCGCTCTCAGGGTAAAAAGGAGTTTTGTCAAATACCAGGTGAAATATTTCTTTGTTCTTTGCTTTTACCTTGCGATACCGGGTTATTTTTACCCCGGATTCCAGATAATCATATCCGATGAAGGGCTCGCTATCCTGATGCTCCAGATAAACCCAATCAGCCGATTCCTGCCTGGCGTCATCTTTCGAACGTTTCCGCTGGGCCTGCATTTCTGTATTGAATTCCTCCTTATTTATAGGATATCCTTTTTCCTGGGCGATTAACTCCGTTAAATCAAGCGGGAATCCATAGGTGTCATATAATACGAAAGCATCTTTTCCACTGATAAAGGGTTCATCAGTATCTTTAAGCTTTGTAAATATATCATCCAGCATTTTTATGCCGGTATCCAGTGTCCGCAAGAATGCCGATTCTTCTTCTTTGATGACTTTTTCTATCAGTTCCTGCTGTTTTTCAAGCTCCGGGTAAGCCTGTCCCATGGTTTGTATCAAAGTCGGCACCAACATAAAAATAAATGGCTCCTGCTGATCAAGAAAGGTATAGCCATATCTTACCGCTCTTCTCAGGATGCGCCTGATAACATATCCTGCTTTATTGTTTGAAGGCAACTGGCCATCCGTAATAGAAAAGGATATGGCCCTCAGGTGATCAGCGATAACACGCATGGCAATGTCGGTGTTTTCATCCTGTCCGTAATTTTTTGCTGATATTCCGGCTATTTTTTCTATGACCGGAATAAACAGGTCCGTTTCATAATTGGAATGTTTTCCTTGCACTACCATGCATAACCGCTCAAATCCCATTCCCGTATCAATATGTTTCAAGGGCAACGGCTCGAGCTTCCCATCCGATTTTCTGTTGTATTGAATGAAGACCAGGTTCCAGATTTCAATAACCAGGGGATTGTCCTGGTTGACGAGGTGACTTCCTGATATCTTTTTCCTTTCTTCATCCGGCCGCCAATCAATATGGATTTCTGAGCAGGGGCCACATGGTCCTGTATTGCCCATTTCCCAGAAGTTATCTTTTTTTGAAGCTTTTAAGATTCGTTCGTCCGGAAGCAGTTTTTGCCAGTGCGCATAGGCTTCTTTGTCCAGTTCAAGGTTATCTTCAACATCGCCTTCAAAAACTGTTGCATATAACCTTTCCTTAGGAATATGCAACTCCTCCACCAGAAATTCAAATGCCCATTCGATGGCTTCTTTTTTGAAATAATCACCAAATGACCAGTTTCCAAGCATTTCAAACATGGTGTGATGATAGGTGTCTTTTCCGACTTCTTCCAAATCATTATGCTTACCGGATACCCTTAAACATTTTTGTGAATTGGCAATGCGCTTATTTTGAATGGGGGAATTTCCGAGAAAAATGTTTTTAAACTGGTTCATTCCTGCGTTGGTAAACATTAAGGTCGGATCATCTTTAATTACCATAGGGGCAGAGCCGAATATAATGTGATCTTTGCCTTTAAAGAAGTTTAGGAACTTGTCTCTTAACGATTTGGAATTCATATAATTAAGTATGTTTAAAATGGTTACTATCTATTTTTCAGTAATTTATAATGACTCTTTTTTGTATTCCGGCTTGTAAAATTAAATTTTTTAACTTAGATTTGCCCTTAACATTGGGTATATTTTAGTTAATAAGTTCGTTTTAAGATTTTAAGCTTTAGTAAATGGTAAAAAATAGCAAATATTTTTTCAACCCTGATACTTTACAATATGAGCATATTTATGCTAACAGGAGAGCTAAATTTAAGAAACGCATGAAATATACCGGTATTGTGCTGCTTTTTGCCCTTGCAGCCAATATCATCCACTTCGCGTTTTTAAAAACACCCAAAGAAATTATACTGGAACAGGACAGGGAGCAGTTAAAAGAAAGATATGTCATCCTGGATAATGAAATTAGTGCCCTGAAACAAAACCTGACTGACATTCAGCAGATGGATGATAAGGTGTACCGGCCCATTGTCGGTATTGATCCTTTGTCAGATGTCATCAGAATGGCCGGTTATGGTGGTACTTTCCAGTATGAGGAGCTCAAAGGTTCTGAATACAGTTCTTTATTGATAGAAGCCAACAAGCAGGTGGATAATTTAGCCAAACAAATATATATCCAGTCAAAGTCCTACGATGAAATTGTCACCGAATTGAAGGAAAAGGATAAATATTTAAGCTGCCGGCCTGCTATTCCACCAATATCGCCGGCAGATTTCGGAAGGGTGAGTGATTACTACGGCTGGCGAAAAGATCCGTTTACCCACAAACCTGCCATTCATTATGGAATTGACTTAACCGGACCTTCTGGTGCGAATGTAAATACCACCGGGGATGGGGTTGTGTCCAGGGCGAAACGTTCTTTGTTTGGTTACGGCCTATATGTAGAGGTTGATCATGGTTATGGTTATAAAACCAGGTATGCCCATCTCAAGAAGATACTTGTGAAGCAGGGACAAAAAGTTAAAAGGGGAGAGGTGGTCGGATTAATGGGAAATACAGGAAGATCTACGGGTACCCATCTGCATTATGAAATCAGGGTAAACAATAAGCCGGTCAATCCGGTGTACTATTTTGATTTTGATATTACCGCCGAAGAATATGACTATATGCTTGATATTCTGGCCAGTCGTCAATAACTTATCATCTTTTTTTCCTTATCATTTCCTTTTTTATGAATATATGTATAACTTTGTTAGTTAGTGGTAAGAAAACTAACTAATTATTATGACCAGAAAGAAATACTACTTTAACCCAAATACCCTGAAATACGAGTCACCCGGGAAACGGTTTAAAGAAAAGGTTTTTGCTTTCCTCGGACATCTATCTATTGTTTTGGTGGCCTCAATTGTTTTATATCTTGTCTTTGCTTCCTTTTTTAATACCCCAAAAGAAAAAGGCCTGATCAGGGAAAACCGTCAATTAAAGGTCCAGTATCAGGAAATGAATAAGAAGCTGAACCTCGTTGAAAATACCCTCAATGATTTAAAAGACAGAGACGAGAATATTTACAGGATGATTTTTGAGACCGAGCCCATGCATGCTTCATTCAGAGATGCCGGGTTTGGGGGGGCAGAGAGGTATTCTGATTTATCTGATTTCAATGATTATGATTTGGTGTTAAATACGGCCCGGAGACTGGATGTTTTGGTTAAAAAGACCTATGTGCAGTCAAAATCCTACGACGAGTTAATCGGTCTTGCCGGAGAAAAGGAGGTAATGCTATCCAGTATTCCTGCCATTATGCCCATTTCAAACAGGGATCTGAGAAGAACCGCTTCCGGCTATGGTTGGCGCATTCATCCGATTTATAAAATAAAAAAGTTTCATGAAGGCATGGATTTTACTGCAACCCGTGGAACAGAAGTATATGCCACAGGCGATGGCGTCGTCTCCAAAGTATCCAGTGCCCGCACCGGGTATGGTAAAAGAATTGAAATCAACCATGGTTTTGGCTATGTCACCTTATATGCCCACCTGGAAAGTTTTGAGGTGAAAAGGGGACAAAAAGTCAAGCGGGGAGATGTCATTGGACATGTCGGCTCCACCGGAACATCAGTCGCTCCACATTTGCATTATGAAGTCATTAGAAACGGTGAAAAAGTGAATCCCGTCAATTATTATTTTAATGATTTGTCTCCTGAAGAATATGACCGGATGATAGAAATTTCCATGAACAGCGGACAATCATTTGACTAATTCCCTATGCGCTTTAATACTCCACGATATACTTTTTATCTTATCTTTTCCCTGTTGGTTTTTCGTGGTATCATCTATGGCGCTATGCCCTCCTGCAAGAATGAAAAGCGTCTCATTTCCACCGGATTAAACTGCAATATTTTCGAGCTGAAGACCAACCGGTCAAGTCGGATTACGAACCCTCAAATCTTTAAAAGGTCGAAGAAAGCAAATATCACCGGGCTAAAAACCAACCGGTCAGCCCATGCTTCTAATCGGAATTCCGCGATGAATATTTCTGATAATGTTGAAGCGCATCATTTGTTGGATAGCATTTCTTCCATTATCAGGGATTCTGCTGATGCCCTGATTGACAAAATGATTTATTTAAGGACCGGAGACTTTCCGCGACCGAAAATTAAAAAGAAGGAATTGTATTCATTCATTGGAGTAGGGGATATCATGCTTGGGACGGATTATCCTTCATCTGACTACCTGCCCCCTGATAATAACTGTGATTTTATGATGCGGGATGTATATCAGGTGCTGCGTAATGCTGATGTGGCATTTGGCAACCTGGAAGGAGCTTTTTCTGATACGGCAACGGTTAAGAAAAACTGCAACAACCCGGAAGCATGTTATGCATTCAGAACCCCTGAGTCCTATTTCAAGTGCATCAAAAAAGCCGGGTTTGATTTGCTTAGTCTCGCCAATAATCATGCAGGCGACCTGGGAAAATATGGCAAAAAGTCAACCATGGAATTGATTGAAGAGGCTGGTATGAAGCATGCGGGACTGTTATCGGATCCCTATTCCGTATTGAATTTGTCCGGCATCAGGGTTGGATTTTGTGCCTTTTCTCCCAATAAAGGGACCTGCAGCATCACCGATTTACAAAAAGTGACCGGTTTGGTGAATAAGCTGGATGAACAATGCGATTTGGTGGTGGTTTCTTTTCACGGTGGAGCTGAAGGGGCTGATTATCAAAATGTAACCCGGAAGACAGAAATATTTTATAATGAAAACCGGGGCAATGTTTATGAGTTTGCCCATGCGGTGATTGATGCCGGAGCGGATATTGTTTTTGGCCATGGCCCTCATGTGATGCGGGCCATTGAAGTGTATAAGGACCGGTTTATCGCATACAGTCTGGGCAACTTCTGTACCTATAAAAGAATAAAGATAACCGGCATTAACGGCATCGCACCGATTATAAGGGTGAATGTCAACAGCAAAGGGGAATTCAAAGGTGGACAAATCATTCCGGTTTATCAGACCCGGGAACACGGTACCCGGATAGACCCTTTGAACAGGGCAATAAAGGTTATTCGGGATTTAACCATTGAAGATTTTCCTAACACAGGGATAATCATAACAAAAGAGGGCTATGTTTATAATAATGGCTTAAATAAGTCAAATTAAATGACTGTTAATAAGCAATTTTAAAAAATATTTTTTATTTTTATGGCTTGTTTGAATCGCATTTAATTGCATGTATTATGCCTTATAAAGAGAAGAAAATAGAAAAACTGTATTATTCAATCGGAGAAGTCGCCGATATTTTTAAAGTAAATACTTCATTAATAAGGTTTTGGGAAAAAGAATTCGACATCATTAAACCTCAAAAGAATAAGAAGGGGAACCGTTTTTTTACCAAGAAAGATATTGATAATTTCCATCTGATATATAATTTAGTGAAGGAGCGGGGGATGACCCTTAATGGAGCCAAGAAAAAAATCAAGGAAAACAGGGAGGATGTCGAAGCAAATTTTGAAGTCATCAAAAAACTAAAGGACATCAAAGAAATGTTGCTCGAAATAAAAGAAGAATTATAAAAACCATTGTTTATGATCATAAAAGAGGTTGTTTCTGCTATTGAGTCCTTTGCACCTCTTGCCTTCCAGGAAAAATACGATAATGCCGGTTTATTGGTGGGAAATTCCCATGATGAAGTGAGTGCTGTATTGATTGCCGTCGATATTACTGATGAGGTGCTGGAGGAAGCCATTGCCAAAGGAGTGAACTTAATCATTGGTCATCATCCATTGATTTTTGAAGGCCTGAAAAGTTTAACCGGAAAAACGTATGTTGAACGTCATGTCATAAAGGCCGTTAAAAACAATGTCGCCATTTATGCTGCCCACACCAATCTTGATAATGTGACCGGAGGCATTAACTCAAGAATGGCTGATAAACTGGAACTGGAAAATTCGCAAATCCTTGCCCCTAAAGGCGATGAACTCAGAAAACTGGCCGTATTTGTTCCGGCCGATTATGCCAACCAGGTACGTGAAGGCTTGTTTGATGCCGGAGCAGGTCATATTGGAAATTATGATGCCTGTAGTTACAACCTTGAAGGAAAAGGATCATTTCGCGGGGATGAAAACACTGAGCCATTTGCAGGAAAAAAGGGGGAGCTGCATTTTGAGAATGAAATCCGCATCGAAACCATTTTTCCAAAGCATAAAACGGAACAAGTCATCAATAGGCTTATACAGGTTCATCCTTATGAGGAAGTAGCGTATGATGTATATCCCCTGAAAAACAAGTTAAACAATGTCGGAAGCGGGATGATAGGCAACCTGAGTGAACCCATGGAAGCAGAAGATTTTCTGGATTACCTCAAGCAGAAATTAAATGTAAAAATGATAAAGCATACTGCATTTCTTGGCAGGAAAATTGAAAGAGTAGCCATGTGTGGCGGTAGCGGAAGTTTTCTGATACCCCAGGCAAGAAGAAATGGTGCTGATGTATTCATTACGGCTGATGTTAAATACCATCAGTTCTTTGATGCAGATGGCGCCATGATAATCATGGATATCGGACATTATGAAAGTGAGCAATTTTCAAAAGAGATTTTTTATGAGATTCTTACTGAAAAATTTTCTACTTTTGCAGTCCATTTATCTGAAGTGAATACAAACCCGGTAAATTATTATTAGAATTATGGCTATTGAAAAAACAAAGCAAGCAGATCAATCAGAAATTACTGTTGAAGAGAGACTTAGAACATTATACCAATTACAGCTCATTGATTCGGAGCGGGACAAGATTCAAACCCTGCGTGGAGAATTGCCTCTTGAGGTTCAGGATTTGGAGGATGAAATCGCCGGTTTGGAAACCCGGATTCATAATTATGAGAATGAGGTGAAAGAACTGGAGAATAGTATTTCCGACAAGAAGAATGAAATCAAGGAAGCTGAGTCGCTGGTCAAGAAATATCAAGATCAGCAGATGAATGTCAGAAACAACAGGGAGTTTGATTCTTTGTCCAAGGAGATTGAATACCAAAAACTGGAAATGGAGCTATGTAACAAAAGGATTAAAGAGTTTTCTTTCCAGGTGGATGAAAAGAAAAAACAAATCGAAGAGTCCACAGAAGAACTCAAAGAAAGGCAGGAAGATATCAACAACAAGAAAAAGGAGCTTGAAGAAATTGTTGCTGAAAACCAGAAAGAAGAACAGGAACTGGAAAAGAAATCGGAAAAATATAAAGAAACCATAGAGCCGCGTTTGCTTTCAGCCTATAAGAAGATTAGGTCAAATGCAAGAAACGGACTGGCTGTCGTGACTGTCGAAAGAGATGCCTGCGGGGGGTGTTTTAATAAGATTCCTCCTCAGCGGCAATTGGATATTAGATCCCGAAAAAAGATCATTGTTTGCGAATATTGTGGCCGTATTCTTGTGGATGATGAAATTATTTCCAGTGAGGAGAATGAAGTGTAATGCTGATGAATGTCATGTTTTCCTTTCAGTTTCATAAATGAATGTAAGGGTCATGTAAAATGCCAAATTATTAATAAAAGGTATTCCGGTGAAAAGGTTTATTGCGCTTTTTCCGTTTTTACTTGTCTTTCACATTCAATTTGCAGCGGTTGATTTGAGTGAAAATTGTTTTAAGGCCTATAACAGCCTTTTCCAATATGAACTGGATGATGCGCAGAAATACCTGAATCAGGAAAAGCAGATAAACCCTGAAAATTGTTATATATATTTCCTGGAGAACCTGGCCAATGTGACCATATCGGTGGTGGACGGCAGTGAAGAAGCCTATGATGCTTACATCAGGCGGTTTAAGGATCGCATTGCTTACATTAAAGATTATGAATCAACCGATAACAAATTTTATCGCGTTTTCCTTGCTGAGATGTACCTGCAGACCACCATCATCTGTGGTCAGCATAGTGATTTTATTAATGCCGGGTATTACTTTTATAAGTCATATGTGCTTGCTGAGAATAATATAAAAGAATATCCTGATTTTATCTTTAACAAAAAGATTAAAGGCATTCATGAGTTAATGATGTCTTTAATTCCTCCCGAATATGAACCTTTTTTCTCATTCTTTGGGTTTTCAGGGGATTATCAGACGGGCTTTGAATATATCAACGATTATTATGAATTCGGGAAACGGGAATCAAAATTTGAAGTAGAGGCGGCCTTATTCAAGTTTCTGGCCGTCACACAATTTGGAAAGGACGAGTTTGCCCCTTTCCGGTTTATCGTTGACCATGGATATCATCAAACGGATACCCTCACCCTGAACCTGGCTTACATACTTGCCCTCAAGCAAACAGGCAGAACAGATAAAGCGCTGGAGGTGATGCGCAATAAAAATGTATATTATCCGGCCGTTGACATTCCTCAACTGGATTACCTGCAGGGCAGTTTACTGTTCTGCAAGCTTCAGAACGATAAAGCCTATTTTTATTTGTCCAGGTTTTTAGAGAATTACCAGAGCGATCATTTTGTCAAGCACACTTATAAAAAGATAGCCTGGTACCATTATTTTAATGAAGACATGATTGAATACAGGCAGGCGATCGATATGATCCATGAAAAAGGCAAGGATTTAATTGAACATGATCGCCTTGCCGTTTTAGAAATGCCTGAGCCCGTGGAATTGAATCCGGTGCTTATTAAAGCCCGGTTATTATATGACGGAGGCTATTACAACCAGGCGCTGGATACATTGATTCAGCGTATTGGTCAGGTAGAAGACCTTCAAAAAAGATTCCGGGTAGAATATTATTACCGCTTAGCCAGAATATATCAAAGACTGGATAAAATCAATGCTTCCAAATTCAATTATGAGAAAGTACTTGGCTTCAGTGAAACATTTAAACAGTATTTCATCCCGTTTTCCGCTTATCAGCTGGGATTGATTGCCGAATCCCGGGACGATCTTCAGAAAGCTTATGATTACTTTGATCAGTGCCTAAGGCTTAACCAAAGGGGGTATAAGGTGAGCATAGAACGCAAAGCCAAAATTGCCAGAAGAAGGGTGCGGAATGCCATGTATCAGAGTCAGCAGCCATAAAAAGTAAATGTGTTTTATTTCTTTGTACAGATTATTTTCATATATTGCTTCATTATAACAAAAAACCACCAATCATGAAAAACAAAACAGCAGGCTACCTTATTCTTTTCACATTCCTTTTTCTGGTATTTGCAGCATGCGAAGAAGATGATAACGGGGAGTCCTATAATACTGCCACCGTTGATCACAACGGGTTTGACTTTTCTGTTGGTAAACCGGATACAGTGAACTATCAAAACAATGATGGTGAAACCATCATTTGGCAGCCAGGAGGGGAAGATCATCCGGACTATCCTGATGACGGGGATTATATATGGTGGAGAAATTCAAACGTGGATGAAGACCGGGTGAATAAAACCATGAACATGGGGAAAGTAAGCCTTTCAAGTGTTGAGAAAGCGCCTTCCTCCTGGGATCAGTCTCCTGCTATTCCACCATTGCTTAAAGACCATGTCATTGTTGCAAGATGCAAGGATGGGTATGTAAAGTTTAAGGTGGTGGAGACAGATGCTTCCGGCATATGGGCTGTGCGCATTAAATACTTGTATTCGGAGAGCAGCAGTTTTAAAGATTGAAGCTTATAAACTTATAATTACCTGGCCTTTGATTGTTGTTCTGGTATTTCCGTTAATCTCATTCAGTCCGGTTCCAATGGTTTTTCTGTCAGAATAACTGGTATGGCCGATTTTAAGCCATAAATCAATTTCATCGGTAAAAGAATACCTTAATACAAAATAGGTGCGTTTTCCTTTGGAGAAGAAAGCCGGAATTGAGAATGCATGGAGGATATCGTTTTCATAAGCATAAATACGGGCATCATAACCATCCGTATCGAATAAGCCAAACCGCAGGTAGCCGTTGAAGGGAATGGCTGCTGACCGGTAAATGATATCCTGATAAACAAAGTAACCATGTGATAAGTTGTCACGGCCTTTTTTGTAAGTGGACAGTTCCAGTCGGTTTTTCAGTTCAATGGTTTCATTCAGCTGGTAATTGATATGATACCGGTAGCTCGATTTTTTTACATCCGCAATCAGCACCCGGTTGGCATTGATTGAATCAACATCACTGATTGTCAGGTTTTGAGGTTTTACTTCCCGCTTGATTTTCCAGTACATGGAAAGATGACGGGTCGGACTGAAATCTACCTGTCCGAATGTTTCATATCCCGAAGAAGGGGCATCGACCCGGTAGCGCAGCCATGGAAAGCGGAATGCATCCACATAGGCAGAGATTTTCCATTTTTTCAGCGGATAAACTTCAGTTCCCAGATAAAGTCCTTTTTCATTGGAGTTGCTGGTGTTTTCAGCAAAACCACTGCTGTATAAGTTGTGGTACTCTTTTGTATAATTCCTGTAGAGACTGACCAGCGTAATTTGTGAATGCATTCTGAAGATGGCGCCGGCGAGCATGGCATGATTCCATCTTTTATCGAATGCCGCCTCGCCAAACAAATATATGTCTCTGAAAATATATTGAAAATCCATGCCGCCGTACAGGTTATTGTTGGTGAAATATTCAAATTGATTATACAGCTTGAGCTCTCTCTCTATTTCAACATCATACTGACTGTTGTAAGCGGTTATACCTGCCTTAAATGTATTCTTTGAATAAGCAATGTTGCCGCCTGTAATTTGTTCGGTGACGGCATTTTCATCAAAAACATTATTGGGTGTAAAGTGATAACCGGTGTTTGGAAAGGAAGATACCGAATACACTTCTCCGGTAATGCTATCATATTGTTTAATGTTCGCATCCATTTTTTTTCTTGAATAGAAAGCGGTAATATCAACATTGCCCAGTCCGATGGTGGCTGAGCCCCCTCGGAAGAAGCGGTTCTCGTCCGTGGATGTATAACGGCGGATCCCCTGACGGTTTTTATTGATATTCAGGACATAGTTGGACTTGCCCATGCCGAAACCTGACCAGAGTATGAGTCCCTGTCCGAAATTTAGCTGGTAGTCTCCCGCAACAGCTCTTTTCAACGGCCCAAAATCATTGATTTGCAAGTAACCCGAATAATAATCAAATCCGTTTTTGTTGTTTTTCCGAAAAAAAGGTTCTCCGGGATCTTTTTCAGTCGTTATACCGGCATAAACCCTTTTTTTGTAATGATACCGGTATTTGGAGTAAAACTTGTATTTATTTCCCAGGTAATAGGAATTGGGACTGGCTTGCAGGACTGAATCACTGGCAGGTTCATATCCGGCTTGATCTTCCATCACATGCTGACTTCTCAGGAAGACTTTATGCCTGCCATGGCGGAGGGCATTTTGCAGACTGATGGTTTCCTGTTCTCTTCTCACCTGAACGGTGACAAATGGCAGTATCTTTTGCACCGTTTCGTCAGAGATGCCCGGGACCATTCTTAATTCAAAGGGAGACAGAAGGTGGCCGTGCTCATTGCGATAGCGGATTATGCTGTAAATCTGGAAATCGTTTAAAATGTGCAGCTTGCCAAAGTCCTCTTTCGTGGCTTCGTTGAGATTGATGGGCTGGGTGCTTAGTTCATAAAAATCTTCATAAAGCAGTTCATAATCGAGTTCTTCATCAGTTTCCGCTGCAATTTCCTCTATAAGCTGCTCCAGGATGTTTTGTTCTTTGTCCCATTCCTCCTGGGCCATGGAGAACTGGCTGACAAGCATCAGAAAAATGCCTGCAATGACTTTAGCGATTGGATGTAAAGTTATAACTGATGGATATTTGTGGAACATAACCTAAATAATCGATATGTGCAAATGAAACATCAGCCATGGCTCCTATTATTCCAAACCCCAGTCCGAAAGAATACTTGAATGGATTCGAAGCAACACCGGCCCTGATAAAAACTTCATCATAAACCATGTATTGAATGCCGGTTTTATAATCCGGTTTATAATCAATGTCTTTCTCAGCTTCAGCAGTCAACAATACCCTGTCCAGAAAATAATATCCCATGCCAAACCGAAATACAGTGGAAAGGGTTTCGTCAATATCTTCGGAAATCTTTATTCTTGCAGGATTATATACATGTGCACCTATGAAAAGGTTTTTCACTGGACTGTAAATCATTCCCGTTTCAAAGGTGATGGTTCCCGTATTGCCATAGATATCTCCGATAAAAAGGTTCAGGTAGTCAAGCTGAAGTCCCACAGACAGCCGGTTACCAAAGCCTTTTGCATAAGCCAGTCCGAATTTCTGTTCATAATACTGCGAAAACCCAAAATGCGTGATGTTCAGTCCAAATGTACCATGCTTTGTACCGAAAGCTGCTGCCAAGGCTTTAATGTCCTGTTCATCCGTAAATCTTCGTTCATTGGAGAATCCCAGTGAGATACCGGATAACTGAGCTATTCCTGCCTGGTTGTTATGAATACCCCATAAATCATAAAGCATGACCGAGGAATTGGCCATAGCAGAAGATTTGGCACCCATGATTTGTGTTTCATTGGTTGCAAAACTTATTGAAAAATGCAGAAGACAGCAAATAATAAGTATTTTGGTTTTCAGTATTTTAGTAGTTGTGTTGATCACTGGTTATTTAAATAGTGGTTCTCTGAAAACGTCAATAACTGCGTTATGCTCACCTTAAGCGCCAGTCATTTACGACGAGAAAACTCCTGGCACTTAAGGCTTGCATGCCTTGTTCTTGACGCCTTCTTAGAACCAATTTAGCATAATTTGTTAGTTTTCTTAGTGACACTAATTATTGCTGGACTATTGTTTGAAATCTTTGTCGAGTCTCCGGTGGGTGAAACTTTTTTCATTACCGGCATAATCTTTCACGATTTGCCCGTTTCCAGCCAGTTTCCATTTATAGATCAATAGTCCTTCCATTCCGACAGGTCCCCGGGCATGGATCTTATTGGTGCTGATGCCCACTTCTGCTCCCAAACCATATCTGTACCCATCGCTAAACCGGGTACTGCAGTTCCAGAGGACATTTCCGGAATCAACCAAATCCATGAACGATGAGGCAGTGCCTGAATTGCTGGTTACTATGGCGTCTGTGTGACCTGAACCATAGGTGTTAATATGCGCTATGGCTTCTTCCGGATTGCCCACTATTTTAACGGATAACTTATAGTCCAGGTACTCCGTCTTCCAGTCTGATTCTCCGGCCGGTGATACGTTGATTATTTTTCTGGTACGTTCGCACCCTGACAGGGAAACCTGGTGCCGGTCCATTCTTTTTTGAAATGCAGGCAGGAATTCTTCTGCGACGTCCTTATGCACCAGCAGGGTTTCCAGGGCATTACAAACAGCAACGTACTGAATTTTCGAGTCTTCTGTGATGTTCAATGCCATCTCCAAATCCGATTCCTTGTCGATATAAACATGGCATATGCCATCGGCATGGCCTAATACCGGGATATTGGAGTGATCCATGATATGCCTGACAAATTCATTGGAACCCCTGGGAATGATCAAATCAATGAATTCTTCCAGCTTCAGCATTTCATTCACATCCGCCCTTGTTTCCATTAGCTGAATCCAGTTTTCGGGAATACCCGATTCTTTGGAGGCTTCTGCGATGAGACCGGTCAGTTTTTTATTGGTGTTGGCGGCTTCGCTTCCACCTTTTAACAGTACCCCATTACCGCTTTTCAGGCAAAGTGTGGAAATCTGTACCAGGGCATCCGGGCGGGATTCAAAGATAACCCCGATGACTCCTATGGGACAAGTTACTTTGTATAATTCAAGTCCCTCATCCAGTTCGGTGGCCGAGAGCGTTTTTCCGAGTGGATCCGGGATCTGAATCAAACTTTCTATGCCCTTTATCACCTGGTCGATCTTTTTGTTGTCAAACCTAAGCCGCTTTAAAAGGGGATAGTAAAGCTGTTCCTGTTCTGCTTTTTCAATATCCTTTTGATTGGCTTCTATAATTGAATGGCGCTGATTATCAATCTTATCAGCAATATTCCGCAAGGCTTTGTTTTTTTGTTCCGGATCTAAACCCGCAAGCGCTTTTGATGCAGTGTTTGTAAGTACGGCTTTTTCAGTTAATGTCATCTCTAAATACTTTTAAGTCCGCAATAAAAACTGTTTTTAATAAAAAACATGTTATTCTTCGATTAAATTTTCAAGTTTTTTGATGCTTTTATCAATGGAAAAATTATCCTCTACCAGTTTTTTTCCATACCTGCCCATTTCCTTCCGTTTTTTTTCATCCTTTGACAGGGCCATGATTTTTTCGGCAAAGTGTTTGATATCAAAGGGTTCCACAAGATATCCACTTCTGGCATTGATGATCATATCGTGAACACTGCTGATATTAAAACCAATGACCGGTACTTCATGAAATAACGCCTCTGCGATCACATAACCAAATCCTTCCCACTTGGAGGATAAAAGAAAAATGTCGATTGATTTCATGAAACTTTTTATGCTGTCAACAAAACCCGGAAATGTAATGATTGATTCCAATCCCAGTTCTTTCACACGCTGTTTCAGCTTATTTTCTTCGGGACCTTCACCGGCCAGAAGCATGGTAAATGAAAGGCCCTGTTTTTTAAGTATGGATGCCATATCAATCAGGTAATGCTGCCCTTTTTCCTGACTCAGTCTCCCTGCGTTTCCCAGGACTATCCCTTCTTCTTTTTTCATATAGACCGGTGTAATGCTTTCCTGTTGAAGCTGACGGGTATCAATGCCGTTGAATATGACCGAGACCTGTTTTTCATGCACCAGGCCTTTGTTATTTTCCAGGATGGCTTGTCTGGTTCCTTGGGAATTGGCGATGATGTGGGTTAAGATGTGCTGAATCAGGTAACGGTTTAACAAGGAATTCCTGATCTTTAAAGCCACCCCTCTTCGATAGATTATCTTTGGAACCCCGGCCAGTTTGGCTGCCATTCCGCTCAGCTTAACATCAGAAGGCAATCCCAGAATAATAGCATTTACCTGGTTCGACCTGAGAAATTGCTTTATCCTATAAATTTTAAAGGGATTTAAAAAGCTAAGGTTATGGATGGTAAGGGATAGGTTGATAAATGGCTCTGCTTTCATTTTTATTGATAAAGGACTGTCTTTATGGGTGATGGTCACGATGTCATACCCTTTTTCGCTCAGTTTCATTGCGGTGGATAATTGCCATTGTTCGCCACCGCCCCAGACCTTGCAGCTATTGGAAAAACAAATCGTTGTGTTTTTTTGCATCAATAAAAAAATGTTAGAGAAGTCTGTCCGGTTGATCTAATAGCTTGAGTTGTTTTTAAAGATCAAACTTCCGAGTATTTTTAATTCGGAAACTTTATTTTTTTGATTCAGCCGCTCATAGGAAGTAATCAGGTTATTAATCAGTTGGTTAATCATTTCAATGTTGCTGCAGGGCAAGTAATAGCTGGTTTTTGGTTCAATCTTCAGTTGCTTCAGAAAATAATCAATTTCCTGTCGCCCGAGTACATCTCCGAAATTGATGGGATTTATGTAAAACAGGATATCATCTTCATTATTTGCCACGGGTCTGTTTTCCAGTGTATATTCATCCACATAGGCCAGAATGGTATTGCTGGGCAGGTTCACGCAATACACCGGCAGTCCGAGTTTTTGGGCTATTGAAGCATACAGGATGGAAAGGGAAAGGGAATTGCCTTTTTTCAAATCAATTACATTGTTGATGAATGCATTTTGCGGGGAATGATGATTGTTTTTGTTTTTGGTAAAACCATGCTTCACGAAAAGAAAATGGTTGACAATTCTTATTTTTTCCAGTGCCGTGAGCTTGTTATTTAGCTCAAGCCAGACTTCCTGGGCAATTTCGTTAATGATTTTAACCAAACTGGTATAACTCAATTCCGGATACTGGTATTTGGCAATCCAGTATGAACCCTCAAATAGATTTAATCCTCCGGTGTTAATCCAGTCTTTGAATTCATTTTTAATGGACTTGAATTGTATGGTTTGTATGATGTTCTCAAGCTTTTCCTGGATGATTTCATTCATGCTGTTTTCCCAGGCATTCTCCAATTCCGGAATAATCTGTGTGCCTTCACTTATAAGGGTTTTGGATATTTCCTCATACACTTGTCTGTCCGGATCCTCCAACAGATTAATCAACGATTCAAACTTCTTAATTTTCATTCTGTATTGCTATTCCGTTTTATGATATCCAAAATTATAATATCTATGATATAATCAAAAATATTTTAATGAACATTTCTTGCGACACATTTATTATTTTTATTGTAGCTTTGTACTATAATAATTGTATCGTGCATAAAGCATAAGTTTAACCTTAATACTGTCTCCTATGAAAAAGTTTTCACCATTTATTATCATTGTTGTGATCCTGGGTATTTTAGCCATTGTATTTTTCGGTAGTGCCATGTTTAAAACCCTTCAGCCTGGAGAAAGGGCAGTGGTATTTAAGAAATTTACCATAGGTTTGGATAAGGAGAGGATTTTTACTCCCGGTTTTCATATCATTGCTCCCTGGAATACTTTGCACGTGTATAATGTAAAGGAACAATCCCGGGAAGAGACCATGGATGTGTTGGATAAAAATGGCCTCAGCATCAATGTGGATGTTACGGTAAGGTTTAATCCGGTTTATGAACAGGTAGGTTTTTTGCATGAAAGATTCGGAAAAGACTATATTAATCAGCTTGTTATACCCGAACTCCGTTCTACTGTCAGGCAGGTCATGGGGCGTTTTTCAGCTGAAGAAATTTATTCCAAAAACCGGCAGGAAGTAGAAGAGAACATCATCACCGGATCAAGGCAAATTCTTGAACGCAATTACATTGACATGCGGGCCCTGTTAATAAGGTCCATCAATTTGCCTGATAACATGAAACAGGCAATTGAGAATAAACTTCAACAGGAACAGGAAGCATTGGCTTATCAATACCGGCTGCAGCGTGAAGAAAGTGAAGCAGAGCGATTGCGGATTGAGGCGGAAGGAAAAGCCAATGCCAATCAAATCATCAACAGCAGCTTGACCCCGGAGTTATTGAAAATGCGTGGCATTGAAGCCACTCAGAAGCTGGCAGATTCGGAAAATGCCAAAGTCGTTGTCATTGGTGGGGGAGAGGATGGATTGCCGCTTATTTTGGGGAATAATTAGCAGTTGATCAGTAAGCAGTAGGCAGTTGATCAGTAAGCAGTAGGCAGTTGATCAGTAAGCAGTAGGCAGTTGATCAGTAAGTAGTAAGCAGTAGGCAGTTGATCAGTAAGCAGTAAGCAGTAGGCAGTAAGCAGTTGATCAGTAAGCAATAGGCAGCTGTTCAATAAGCAGTAGGCAGTTGTTCAGTAGGCAGCTGTTCAGTAGGCAGCTGTTCAGTAAGCAGTAGGCAGCAGAGAGTGGGTGTTGGGCAGTGAATGTTGGGTAGGAGGGTGTGTGGAGAAAATTACTGAATTTCCAGGTGTTCGTGATCGGTTATCTTTTCGCAGTAATGACACCTTAATTTGACTGACCTTTTGGAGATCACATAAAACTTGGTTTTTACTTTATCATTGTTGGTGATGCAATTGGGATTAAAGCACTTGGCAATGCCTTCAATGACATCCGGTATTTCAACAGCCGTCTTGCTTTGCACTTTGTAATCCTTGATGATGTTCAGCTTGGCTGATGGGGCTACCAGGGCGATCCGGTTTATGTCATCGTCCTGGAAATATTTTTCAGATATTTTTATGATGGCTTTGGCGCCTAATTTCTGACTTTGGAGATTGGTTCCAAAGGTGATCTGGTTTTTTATTTTGTCCAGTCCCAAAATGGTGATGACATTAAAAAGACTGTCGGCTGGGATGTGATCGATAACCGTACCATTTTTTAAGGCACTGACCAGTAATTGTTTTTTTGTATTCATAACAAATTGATTTTTAGATTAAATTAAACCAAGAATGGATGCGATGATGGATTGCCTTGTATAAACGCCGTTCAATGCCTGACTAAAATAGTAGGCTTTGATGTTATCATCTACATCATTGTCAATTTCATTTACCCTGGGCAATGGATGCAATATCTTGAGATTATCCCGGGTTTCTTTAAGCATTTCATTTCTGAGAACATAGGCATTTTTTGTCTTCTCATATTCCATAATATCCGAAAACCTTTCTTTTTGTACCCTGGTCATATAAATGATATCTATTTCTGAGATGCCCTCCATGATATCGGTTTGTTCATAGTACTGAACACCAAGTTTATCAAGGAAAAGTTTATACTCCAATGGCATTTTCAAATCCTCTGGGGAGATGAAGTAAAATGTCGGATTGAAATGTGACATGGCCATCAGCAGGGAATGTACTGTTCTGCCATATTTCAAATCACCTACCAGCGATATGTTTAGGTTTTCAAGGGTGTTTTGGGTCTTTTTTATGGAATACATGTCGAGCAATGTCTGCGTGGGATGCTGGTTGGCCCCGTCACCGGCATTGACTACCGGCACATCTGATACCTCACTGGCATACCTGGCGCTTCCCTCTGTGGGATGCCGCATCACTATCAAGTCGCTGTAGCTTGAAACGATTTTGATTGTGTCTTTTAATGTTTCTCCTTTAGAGATACTGCTGGAGCCTTTATCATCAAAACCGATTGATTTACCGCCCAGCCGCTGTATAGCTGTCTCAAAACTCAGCCGGGTACGGGTGGAAGGTTCGAAAAACAGGGTAGCAATGATACGTCCTTGCAATAAATCCTGGTTGGGATTGGCTTCAAAACTGGCAGCTGATTTCAGTATTTGCAGATGCTGCTCTTTGGAATAATCATTAATTGAAACAAGGCTTTTGTTTTGCATTACTTTAAGTTTTATGGTGTAAAAAAAGTATTCAACGCTTGCTTGATTATGTTTTATAAGGCTGAATTATTAGTTGTGCACATTTGCTTCATGCTTCATGGTTAATTTTTTTATCGGGCAACAGCCTTTCATGGTTATTATTTATATAACATGCTACAATGTTTCAAGTTTATCATTTTTATAAAACAGAAGTGTGGTTCATGATTGGTATTTTTATATAAAGCAACAGGTTCATGTGGGATAGATTTTATACTAAACTCTTGTATTTCAAATAAATAATATAATTATAATAATCCTTTCATTTTCAAATGCTGATGGAGCCCTCATGGCTATTTGCTTCCGGCGAATTCGCAAGCTCATTTGCCTTGGGCGAGCTCGCAAGCTCGTTTCATGTCATTTTGTAAGCGATAGCTGATGTAGGGTTCATGGTTTCAGTTTTTAAATTGTGTAAAGATAATTAATGGTCACGGCTTTCATGTTTTTGAATAGTGAAAAAAAATCATTGGACTTGTTTTGTTTAACTTTTATTTTTAATGAGCAGGATTGGGCAAATTGCTGGTCGAACTGAACGAGCTGACCGGTTTTGATGACATGCATGATTTCACCCATTTGACTGTAAGGAAAATGCAGCTCATACACATCATGGATGGTTTGGGTGATTATGGAGGCATTTTTTAAAGCATCGGCGGCGGCAGTTTTATAAGCCCTTATCAATCCTCCGGTGCCTAACAGTATTCCTCCAAAATACCTAATCACATAGACCAGCACATTCGTCAGGTTAAAAGAACGTATTTGTCCCAGTATGGGTTTTCCAGCCGTACTGGAGGGTTCTCCGTCATCACTCATCTTGTATTTGTCTCCGCTATGGCCTATGACATAGGCAAAGCACCGGTGCCTGGCATCATGATATTGCTTATTGATGAAGGCTTGTTTTAATTTGAAGTCATCTGCAGTTTCAATGGGCCAGGCAAAAGCAAAAAATTTACTTCCCTTTTCTTTATAAAATCCTTCTGCTTTGCGCTCAATGGTTTGATATGTATCTTCCTGTTGCATGCTTGTATCATTATGAATAGGCCAGCAAAACGATGGCTATTATGGACATGGCCACACCAACCCAATTCAGCGGGGTCAGTTTTTCCTTAAAAATGAATAATCCGAGGATCACGGATAAACTGACAACACCCAGATTGTTGACCCCAAACACCACGGAACCGTCGATGGCGCCTTTCCGGTAATTCAGGCTTTTCACGATGAAATATATGGATCCGTAATTACAAATTCCCAATAATGACCCCATGAGCAATGTCTTCTTTGAAAAGACACTTTTTATGGTAGATTTGGAAAAGATTTTCACCATTATTCCTGTAATAAAAGAAATGATAAAAATGTAGGTGGCGAACAAGGTGATGTGAGCATCTGTAATGTATTTAAACTGGGCATATTTTACCATGGAATCCACAAAACCCAGTCCGAAAAATAAAATAACCGGGAGGAAAACAAACCTCGGATCAAAATCGATGGTTTTTTTTCTGTACACGATAAGGAAAACAGCCACCAACGTGGTGAAGATTCCGGCCAGTTTTAGATTGGTCAGCGTATCTCCCGGATCATAAAAGACTGAAAAGAACATGGGAACGACCACTGACATTTTGCTGGCGATGGTGGTAACCGCTATGCCTGTTTTTTGTGTGGACAGACCGATGACATAAAACATGATAATAAAAAAAATGCCAATGATGAAAGAGATGTAGAGCCATTCTTCTGAATGACGGAAACCGTTTCCTGATGAGACTGCCAATCCGAACAGAGCGGCTATTAAGTAGTTGATGATGATTGTATTGAAAGTGTGGATGCGATAAAAAGATAATACCCGAAAAATGACGAACAGAGACGTGGTGGAGATTATACTGAGGATCAGGTATATCATTTCAATAAGGTAATCAGTTTTTTTTCCGTTTTAAATAAATGAAGGGCAATGTCCATTGCAGTGATTTGTTTTATCCTCCAGGTATTCTTTGCGGACAATCATCAAGATGATGTTCCACAAAGAATACAAAGAATATTGCTTTATACTTTTAGTTTTCTTTCCAGTTCTTCCAGTTGATTTTTAAACTGTTTATCCGTATCCAGCAGGTTGTTGACTGTTTTGCATGCATGCAAGACAGTGGCATGATCTTTTCCTCCGATTTTAGAGCCAATGGTGGCCAATGATGATTTTGTCAGACTTTTGGAGAAAAACATCGCGATTTGTCTGGCCTGCACAATTTCTCTTTTTCTGGTTTTTGTTTGAAGTGCTTCAGGCGTAAGGTTAAAATAATCACAGACAATTCGCTGAATGTAGTCGATGGACAATTCCTTTTTAGAATTCTTCACCAGTTTTTCAATCATGCATTTGGCCAGTCCCATGGTAATTTCCTTGCGGTTGAGGGTGGCCTGGGCGAGCAATGAAATTAGTGCGCCTTCCATTTCCCGGATGCTATTGGTGATATGGGTGGCGATATAGTCCAGCACGCCCTCTTCAATCTCTATGCCGTCATTATAGCTTTTCTGGGTGAGAATTTCCATGCGGGTTTCATAATCCGGCTTTTGTAAGTCGGCTGAGAGCCCCCATTTAAACCTTGAAAGCAGCCGTTGTTCCATGCCCTGCAATTCGACGGGAGGTTTATCAGAGGTTAGAATCAATTGTTTACCGGATTGATGCAACTGATTAAAAATATGAAAAAATACATCCTGGGTTTTGATTTTTCCGGCTAACTCATGAACATCATCAAGTATGAGCAAATCAATCATCTGATAAAAGTGAAGAAAATCATTCTTGTTATTGTTTCTGATCGACTCGGTAAACTGCGTTTCGAATTTACTGCCATTGACATACAATACCGTCTTATCCGGAAATTTTTGTTTCACGTCTATTCCGATGGCTTGAGCAAGGTGGGTTTTACCCAGGCCTGATTCACCATAAATCAGTAATGGATTAAAAGCGGTTCCTCCGGGGTTGTTGGATACAGCATAGCCGGCAGATCTGGCAAGCCGGTTGCATTCCCCTTCTATAAAATTGGCAAAAGAGTTATTGAAATTCAATTGCGGATCCACCTCCAGCTTTTTTAAGCCGGGTATGACGAATGGATTTTTTATTTTTTCCTCCCCGTTTTTTAATGGCATGGAAACCGGTTTATTTTTGATTTCAGTCTTATCCCTGGTGGGATACTTCACCGTATATGGCTTGGCATTTACAACATTGTTTTCCATCACAACGCTGTATTCAAGCTTTGCCTCATAACCCAGTTCCTTTCGCAGTGTTTTTCGAAGTATGTTTATGTACTGCTCTTCAAGATATTCGTAAAAGAACGGACTGGGAACCTGGATGGTTAGTACTTTGTTTTCGAGCTTCAATGGAACAATGGGTTCAAACCAGGTTTTGAAGCTGATGGATGGCACATTATCTTTGATAATCCGCAAACAATTGTTCCAAACTTCTTGGTGTTTTTCGTTATTCATCTATAAAACAGTATTTTATGGTGATTTGACTTGAAAAGAAATCAAAATCTAAGTTGTAAAAAAAAAAACTTAAAAAAAAAATGATTTAAACTTGACTTTCTCATAAAAAGTATATCAGCATTATTTTCAACCATTTATTTTTTTTAAAAAAAATACACAATCGCAAAAAAACATAACTATCTTATATATAATGTATTATAAAAATGCCTGTTTAAACAATTGTTAATAAAATATGTATTAATTCTTAATATTAAGCGAAAGACATGATAAATTACTCTTCCAACATTTATAGTCTG
>CAYFUP010000010.1:0-30699 GCA_964346235.1 uncultured Bacteroidales bacterium
AACCTCCTTTTTGATCATGCGCGTATGTGATTAACACTTAATCATGGAGGTTTCACCTTATATTATTATCAATATAATATTGAAAGCAATTTCAATGTTAATACTTGTTTTTAGTTGCTGGAAGAAACATTGTTATTTTTTTCATGCGATTGTTTTTCATTATATGGAAAAAGGTGTTTATTTTGCAATCCTGGCTATTGAGTCTCTACCCGCATCATACGGGATGGGTTTTATGATTAGTGACCGTCCGTAAAGTCAAGAGTTTGGCCATATTAGACAAACTGTAACTAGAGAAACTAAGAAAACTAACCAATTATTCTAAAGTGGTTCTAAGAAAGCATCAAGAACAAGGCATGCGAGCCTTAAGTGCCAGGAGTTTACTAATCGTAAATGACTGGTGCTTAAGGTGAGCATAACGCAGTTATTGACGTTTTCTTAGAGCCACTAATTAGGAAAAGGAATGTAAGACAGCTTGAGAAGAGCAATAATATATGAAGGAAGATGTAAAGATCATAGAAAATGAATGGATAACCATGCTGGACGGATGCAGGCTTTCGGCAAAAATCTGGTTGCCGGAAAGTGCCCATGAGCATACGGCACCGGCTGTCTTGGAATATATTCCATACAGGAAAAGGGATTTCAAAGCCATTAGGGATGCTGAATTATACCATCATTTTGCCGCAAACGGATATGCGGGTGTGCGTGTTGATTTGAGAGGCAGCGGTGACTCGGAAGGCATTTTAAGGGACGAGTACCTCCAGCAGGAACTGAATGACGGCATCGAAATTTTAAAATGGATAAGCGCCCAACCATGGTGCGACGGAAACATTGGAATGATGGGAATATCCTGGGGCGGATTCAATGCCCTTCAAATTGCTGCTTTGCAACCGCCAGAACTAAAAGCCATCATCACGGTGGCTTCATCTGACAATCGTTATGCGGATGATGTACATTATATGGGGGGGAACCTGCTAACTGACAATCTTTCCTGGGCTTCTACCATGTATGCATACAATTCATGTCCTCCTGATCCGGAAATAGCAGGCAATAACTGGAAAGCTTTATGGCTTGAGAGGTTGGAAGGGAGTGGATTATGGTTAAAGAAATGGTTGGAACACCAGCGCCTTGATGATTACTGGAAGCATGCTTCGGTGGGAGAGAATTATTCAGCCATTCAATGTCCGGTTTATGCTTTTGGCGGATGGGCTGACGGTTACTCCAATTCGGTATTCCGGTTGATAGAAAACTTAAAAGTTCCCGGGAAGGGCTTAATTGGCCCATGGGGACATAAATATCCGCACCTTGGCGGACCAGGACCGATTATTGATTTTATCGGCGAATGCATAAAATGGTGGGATCGATGGCTTAAAGGCATTAAAAATGGAATTGATGAGGAACCTAAACTCAGGGTTTGGATGCAGGATACCGTCTCACCCATCTCTTCGAAAAGACCGGGAGAATGGATTGAAGAAAAAAGCTGGCCGACAAGCAATGTTCAGTCAGTTGATTATCAATTGCAGCCAGGATTTATTCTGTTTCATGAACATGAAAACCATAACGATGTGCATGAATTAACCATTCAAAGTCCCTTAAGTGTGGGATTATTTGCAGGAAAGTGGTGTTCATATGCCGAATCTACTGATTTACCCAGTGACCAGCGGGAGGAGGATGGCGGAGCACTTGTTTTCGACAGCCCTGTACTCGAGGCTGATCTGGAAATTTTAGGGGCTCCTGAGCTCATCCTAAACATGGTATCGAACAAACCCATAGCCACCATTGCAGTCCGGATTTCTGATGTAGCACCCAATGGCAGGGCAACCCGGGTTACCTACGGCTTGTTAAATTTAACACACAGGGAAAGTGACGAAAATCCTTTAGAGCTGGAACCCGGGAAAGCTTATAAAGTCCGCATTAAGCTAAATCACATTGCGCAAAAATTTCCGGCAGGCAACCAAATCAGGTTATCCATTTCCACTTCTTATTGGCCTCTGGCATGGCCGCCTCCTGAGCCGGCAAGAATTACCATTTTTCCGGAAGAATGTACCCTGACTTTGCCGGTTCGAAAAGCTTCCGGTTATGGTAATATCCGTGAGATGGATACTCCTGAAGGTAAAGAGTTTTTATCCACCACCCTTTTGGTTCCGGCAAAAAGAGAATGGAAGGTCATCCATAACCTGGCCTCCAATGAGGTGGTTCTGAATGTCATCAATAATGATGCGAAATACAAAATCAATGACATCAACTGGATTATACAGAAAGATGTAAGTGAGAAATATTCTTATAAGAACAATAATTATGATACGCTGAGGGGAGAAGTGGTGAGCATACGCAGCTTTAAAAGAGATGGTTGGGAAGCCTCCACCGTTACACGTACCGTGTTGACTTCCACCAAGACACATTTTATTATCAGGGCTACCCTCGATGCTTACGAAGGAGATAACCGGATATTCAGTAAAACCTGGGATGAAAGGATCGTACGGGACATGCTATAAGTCATTTTTATGACGACCTCTCATCATCCATCACTTAACCAATATAAAATAATTACAAATGTACAAGAAAAAACAAATTTTTGTCGTGGGACTGGATGATTTTAACCTGAAAAAACTGGAACGAATGCCGGAAGCCTATGAATGCGATTTTTTGCCGGCCTTGCATTTTCATGAAATGCGGAATGTTGATGAGTTTAACATGGAGGATATGATCAATCTATGCTTTCAACGCATTGATGAACATGGAACCATTGACGGGGTGGTCACCTACTATGATTTCCCGGGCACGGATTTAGTGCCCATTATTGCTGAAAAGTATGATTTACTCGGTCCCAACCTTGAAAGTGTGCTGAAATGTGAACACAAATACTGGAGCAGGATGGAGCAAAGCAAAGTCATCGAAGAGCACATCCCCATCTTTAAATCTTTTGATCCTTATAATGTCAGTGCCTATGATGAGCTTGGAATGGTAGCGCCTTTCTGGATCAAACCGATAAAATCTTTTCGGTCATTTTTGGCCTTCCGGATCAATGGCGAAGCCCAGTTCTATGAATATATGGAAGAAGTTAAAAAACACATCGATTATATTTCGGAGCCATTTAATTATTTGATGAAAAATTACAATATGCCTGCCGAATACGCGGATATGCAGGATAAATGTATTGCTGAAAGTACAATCACCGGTCACCAATGCACAGTAGAGGGATATGTGCATAATGGCGAAGTGGTGGTATATGGCGTTGTGGATTCTATCAGGGAAGAGGACAGGTCTTCTTTTTCAAGGTATGAATATCCCTCAGCCCTGCCCCAGGAAATACAGTTCAGGATGGCAGATGTCTCCCGGAGAGCCATCACGCAAATCGGACTGGATAATTCAGCGTTTAACATAGAATATTTTTTTAATCCAACAGCCAACCAGTTATATTTACTGGAGATCAATCCAAGAATTTCCCAGGCGCATACCGATATCTTTGAGAAAGTACATGGCATATCGCATCATTCCATCATGTTAAACCTGGCCCTCGGCAGAAGGCCAAAAACCCTGGATTATGCAGGAGCGTTTAACAAAGCAGCCAACTTTATGCTGAGAACATTTGAAACCGGAAAGGTTAAAAAAGTGCCCACCAAGGATGAAATTAAGATTCTAAAAAAATTTATACCCGGACTGGAAATTAAAATACAGGTGAAAGACAATTTGCATCTGAGCGAGCTCCAGGGACAGGATAGTTATAGTTACGAGCTGGCAAATATTTATATTGGAGGAAGGGATCAAAGAGAACTGGTGGATAAATATAATCAGTGTGTGGACGGACTTACTTTTGATATTGAATATGATGAGAAAGTGCAGCTTTACTAAAAAATTTATTTTGAATGATAATTATTGCAGACAATAAAATTCCATATTTAAAGGGAGTCCTTGAACCATATGCAAGGGTGAAATATGTGGATGGCAAAGAAATAAGCAGAGAGCTTGTCAGGGATGCTGACGGGTTAATTATCCGTACCCGCACACAGTGTGATAAGGATTTGCTGGAAGGTTCGAAGATAAAATTCATAGCGACAGCCACCATTGGTTATGATCATATTGATACCCATTACTGTGAAGCAAATGACATTTACTGGACCAATGCCCCAGGTTGCAATTCAGGTTCTGTTTACCAATATATGGCTTCACTAATCATTCACCTTTCCCGGAAAGGCCGTTTTCATTTTTCTGATAAGACGTTGGGAATTATTGGAGGGGGCAACGTCGGAAAAAAAGTTGCCCATTTGGGACGGGTACTGGGAATGGAAGTTCTGTTAAATGATCCGCCCAGAGAAAGAAGGGAAGGAAGCGAGGCATTCGTGGATTTCAAGACCATCATTCAAAAGGCCGATATCATAAGCCTTCATGTACCTTTAATATATGAAGGCAGTGAAAAAACATACCATTTAATTGACAGGCATGTACTGAATGATTTAGGTGAGGATAAGATACTGATTAACAGTGCAAGGGGTGAGGTGGTGGATAATTATGCTTTAAAGCAATCGCTGATAAAGAAAAAGATCAAAACAGCAGTGCTTGATGTTTGGGAAAATGAACCTGTCATTGACCGGGAATTGCTTGGGTATGTAGCCATTGGGACACCTCATATAGCAGGCTACTCGCGGGATGGAAAAGCCAATGGAACGGCCATGAGCGTGAGGGCATTAAGCCGTTTTTTTAAACTGGGACTGGAGGACTGGTATCCTGAAGATGTTGAAAAACCTGCGCAGTCTGAGATAGCGGTAAATGATAATGCATTGAGTGAAGTCATTGAAAAGGCCATCTTATTTAGTTATGATGTCGAAAATGACGATCGCGACTTGCGAAGGGAGGTAAAGGATTTTGAACGCTTAAGAGGGGATTATCCGGTTCGCCGTGAATTTCATAATTATAATATGAATGCGGCTTTACTTGACCAGCAAACAAAAGTAAAACTTCAAAAGCTGGGATTTAATATAAAGAATGAGGTAAAATGAATTTATTCCTGCGATTCAAAAATCACCGGTTTTAGATTCAGCATAATAAAAGCCCAATGAGAAAACTCAGAATCTTCAAGATTTTGGATATATTCCATGGTTCCGGTCGGTAATATAAAACTGTACCCCGCTGTCAGTATCACATTTTTCAGAGGTTCCCATCTGAAAATAAAATCAAATTCACTTCCGAGCGACTGGGATAATTCCTGGTTTGCTTTATTGAACAATGGTTTGGCCAATGAAAAATAATGGTAATGGGCTTCCAGGCCGACATTTTTAATGGATTGATTATTAAAGGATAAGTGCAAATTAATTAATCCGGCTTTGTTGGTTCCTGCTTCCATATTACTGAAATGGTCCATGTATCCGTAAAAGCCATGCCGCTTTCCATAATGAAGGTCAAAGAGGTTTTCCATCTTTTTTCTACTGCTTGTGGAGTCATCTCCGGAAATGTAAGTGATATTAAACGACAAATCTGATTGGTTGAGATCAATGGTGTTTTTGATATTCAGCATCCAGGCGTTTACCTTCCAGTTTAGCTCATTCCTGCCATATTGATAATAGACATTGTATTTAGAATGATAATTGTTAATGGTATATTTTAGAAATACCCCCGAAGTATATTTAATATACGTGCGATGCGGTTTATTAATGCCATCCTTACCAGATAAAAATTGCATGGCTGATAAGTAAGCATCTTCGGAGATCCTTTTTCTGAGCAATAAAAAATTCAGAGTCCTGTATTGCTCAGAAGGATAAGGTTTTCGGAATATATCAGCATTTTCATTGTTGTAGGACAGACCTGCATCCAGTTGCCATTCTTTGTTTCGAAAACGATAAAGCAGTCCGTCATAAGTTACCGCATGCTGATTCCAGTTCCTGGCTGAGAGGAGTCGCTGATCTTCATAAACCCAGGGTTGACGCCCCACTTTGATGAAATGAAGCGAGTCAAATTTTACCCGGGCCCAGCCTTCGTGCATGCTAATTCCTGAATGACGGAGGGCCGCATTATTGGAGATTACTTCATTGCCCAAGCCCCAGGTATGGACATCCTGGATAGAAATGTTAAAATCAATCTTATCCCTGATAAAATGCATTCCGATTCTTGTCCGCTGGGAGGTTAAGAGGTTTCCTTTCAATGTATCATGATTCAGTCGCTTGTATCCTTCCCTGTATTCGGTTCTCGGACGTATTTCAGCTGAAACTTTATACTGTGCCCGGATGGATGATGAAACAATGATCAGAATAGAGAATAAAAAAAAAGATTTCATGGATGACCCCGCAGCTTTCTTATTCGCACTTATTTAGTGGCCCTAAGAAAACGTCAATAACTGCGTTGTGCTCACCTTAAGCACCAGTCATTTACAACCAGTAAACTCCTGGCACTTAAGGCTTGCAAGCCTTGTTCTTGACGCCTTCTTAGAACCACTTTAGCATAATTTGTAAGTTTTCTTGGCTCACTATTTAAAGCAAACAACAAATGTAGTAAATTTTCAAATATTTAACATGCAAATTGATTTAATTAGTGGTTCTAAGCTACAATTAAAACGTTTAAAAACAATAGTTTACACTTTTGTAGTGTATGTGAGAAAACGTCAATAACTGCGTTATGCTCACCTTAAGCACCAGTCATTTACGACCAGTAAACTCCTGGCACTTAATGCTTGCATGCCTTGTTCTTGACGCCTTCTTAAAACCACTTTATAATAACATGTTGTTTTTCTTAGTGCCACTAAATGGATTGGCTGATTTAGCTCTTTTTTGAATTAGCGTATTCAGGTTTAGAGCTCACCGCAATTGATGAACGTTTACATATTGGTTTTATATAAAATATATCTTGTAATTTTGGGATTAGAATATCGCCCGCATTTGAATATTTCCGATATGGATGGTTTTTTTATTTTCCGATGATCGACCTTCATAGTTAAGATTCAATACCATATTCTTTATCACTTCTTTTTTAAAATCAATCACCCAGTGAAAATTATGACCGGGGTTGAAACCCTCCAGCATTTCATAACTAATGGGGGAATTGGTTTTTCCCTGGTATTGAATGTGGATATAACCTGACTTAATATTGATATTCCCGGTTTTGGCCAGTCCCCTTTTTAGTTCTGCATAGATTTCATGATTTTTAGCAATGGCTTCTTTTGCCGCATCTCTCTTATTCGAATATTCATGCTCAAGCCCTAAACGGGTATTCAATCCAGGTTCATAGGATACCCTGAAACGGTTTTCAATGCTTCTTATGGTGTAGTTATTACTGGTAAAATAGGATGACTGGAGTTTTTTATCGGCCAGCTCAGATTCATTAAAAATTTGCACATCCTCTATCGGCCTGTTGCGTGCCTTGAGTATATGCGAGAAAGTGGTTTTCGTGTCAATGCCATTGAGCAATAATGTCTTGTTTTTACTATAAAGCGTAAGGTAATCAATGCCAAAAATCCTGTTGGTTTTATTATATGAGAGCGTGTTTCGCATATGGGTGCCAACATTCAATACCAGTGAATCAGGTGTGCCTGCCGGAAAAGGATTCAGATCTTTCAGAAGCTCCAGGTGCTTGTTTTTTTGAGTTACCCGGTATGAAAAGCGGTTTGAAAAGCGGGATAAGATTTTTTTAATACCTTGGTCTTCACTCCATATCCTGTAGAATCTGATGTTCAATGTCTGATTAAACTGATTGGAGACCACCCTGGTATATTCCCTGACGGGAGAAAAAACACGGATATATTCCGCTTCATCATTGAAATTAGCGATTTCAAATTCATTTAATTCTTTAATATCATTGTTGTTATAGTCAATCCATTGATATACCCCTCTTCCTTTGCCTACTTTAATATAAACGAATTCTTTCAGGGGCTCGAGGCCCGATCCTGTCTCATAAAATGTATTGCTGGATATGGCTTCATTGAGAAAACGTGCACTGTGTTCAATCCTGCCTGTTAATGAGCTTTCATCCTGGTATTCCGATATGCTGATGTCCAACACCTTAAGCTGCCGGTAATTAACTGTTGATTTTAGTTGTTGCCCGTTTTGTGAGATCAACTGAAAACCTGCTTTGTAGTTATTGGCATGGGATGTTTTTTTTAAGGTTTTATTTTCGGGCAAAAAATCAATTCTTCTGGAGTAGCCGATAAATGCATTGCTCTGAAGACTGTCTCCATACATTGTGGAGATTCCGTATTCATGATAGCGGTGGCTGTTTGGTTGCAATGTATCAGTTTTTTTGCTGATCCATGTATTGTTTTCTGATTCCTCATTCAACGCCAGGGTAAAACCGGAATATTTTTTCCAAAGCCTGGTATAATGGCGCAAGAAATTCGTATTGTGATTCATGGCATCTGAATTCAAATAACTTCCGTTAAAGTTGAGGTTGTAACCTTTATAGTTCAACATGTTATTGAGTTGGTTGTTGATGCCCCTATAGAATTGATCAAACAACAGCACATTCAGGTGATAATTGCTTTTTCCAATCTGTGAATGGTTGTGATGAATGGATAAACCCGCATTATGCTCATCTTCAGGAAATAATGTATCCGGGAGGTTCCAGTCACGGTTAAATTCAACTGTCCGGAATCGTTCGATGGGATTGAAGTTTTTATGAATAAGCTGATAGGAAACGTCACTGCTAAGTTGATTTTTGTCATTATCCATTAGCTGTTGTTCCAGCGATGCATTGAGGGCAATGCCTTTATTGTTCCGGTTATCCAGCTCTGAAAAAGTATTTACATCATGATTGCTGATTCCTATTTCTATATTGGAAGTGGTGCGGGCACTGATTGTTTGCTTTCCGCCAATAGTTATCAGTTCTTGTTTTTTTGGAGTGACCAATAAGGTAATGGGTTCGTATGATCCCTGTGGTTCATTATCTACAGGGGATACCCATTGATAGACTTTCCCATTTGCGCTGCTTCTGGAAGGAACATAGTGGCCTTTGTTTTGGCCGACATGGGAAAACCCAACCTGGTAAACCGCTTTAACCGGATTGGTGGAATATACAAAAATTGGTTCTTCTGATAAGTTGGTATCTTTTAGGGCATACTTTACCTGGTCATCTGCAAAGCCTGTACTGTCCACATTTCTGACATAAGCCCGGTTTAAGTTATCCCCTATCTGCTTGAGCAAGGCTTTTTGATCAGGGGTTAATTCCTGCCTTAACGGCTGATTTCCGGCATCCTGTTCAATATAATAATGGAGATACCAGTTGCCTTTTCCGGTTTTATAAATGTTTTTTGCAGAAGCTGTAAAACGGGCGTAATTCAGAGCTGAATATTCAAATTCCACCATAATTCTTTTGTCTTTGGTGATGGGCTGGTTCGCTGTGAAACTGATTTCAGCCGAATTATAGTCGATCACATAGTCATTGTTCTGTCCGCGTGATAATAATTTCCCATCCATATACACTTTTTCCGATCCGGCAATTACAATGATATTTAATTCATTGTTTGCTCCGGATAACCTGTATGGTCCCTGATTTCCTTCGCCAGCAGGGATTTTCTTTCTGGCATAGTATCCTTCCGAGATAGCGCCGCTTACTTCATTATATAGGGTTTTGTCCGGCATATCATGTAACCGGCTGTTTATAGAAAACCGGCCACCTTTGACAGATTTATTTGCTTTAAGGAAATAACCTTCATGATGGCGGATTTGATAATCTCCGGCCCTCATGTTCAGTTTATCATTATATACACTGATATATACCTTGTCAAATTCCTGAAGCTGCTGGGTATGCCCGTCCGGTTGAATCGGAATGTTATCATCGGAAATGGCGGCAGCAATATTCAGGTTATCACTAAGTTTTCCATTTAGTTTGAGATTCATGTTCGCATTGACGATGACATCCTGGTTGTTTCCCATTGAAATGCCGCGTGCAATGTTTCCTGTACTTTCGAGGCGGTTTTCATCAAAAGGGGAAAAACGGACCGGTTCATTATAGGAATATCTTCTTTTGGCTTCATTAAAGATGATGGTGTTTTCAAAATCTTTATGATAAACTTTTTTTGTCAGCAGGTATGGAAAGATTTGATACCTGATGCGAATTTCAGGGAATTCTTTTTGAAGTGTTTCACTGGCGTATAATTTGGATCCGGCATGATAAATTCTGTAAAGACTATCTGCTATTTTTTTGTCATCCATTCCGGAGATTTTTACACTTCCGGGTATCAGACTGAGGGTGTCGATTTGCAGGGTATCTGAATGGACCGGTAATACCTTATTCCGTTCTTTGGACATATTTTGGGCAAAGATGCTTAATGGCAAAAAGAGCATAATCAATACCCATATATTCAGAAACTTATTTCTCAATACGACGATACCTTTATGTTACAAACGCTAAAAATGATAAATGCAGTATGCCGTGTTCATCTGTTAACAATATAATTGATAAAAAAAGCGTTTTGGTTGGATTAGCGGCAATGACTTCAGGAAATGTAAACTTCCAGGATTTTTGATTTATCCTTTGGGGTTAACCTGATTTCTTCCAGGGAGTTTGGAATCAAAATGGTTTCCCCTGTTTTTAAAGGGGTTTCATGTTTGTTTTCATCGCTTATCAATAAGTTACCGGACAGGCATATGTAGATTACAAAAGAATCAAGATTGATGTAATTTCTTTCTATGCATTGTTCGATCTCAAGAATCTTGGTGGTAAAGTGGTCGCAGGTAATGATGTTGCTTGGTTCATTGAGCTTAGCCTGATAATTGGTTTTATATTGCTCATGAAATCCATAATCTATGGCATCCAACGCCAGGTCAGTATGCAACTCTCTTTTTTTGCCGTCTGCATCTGTCCTGTCCCAATCATATATGCGGTAAGTGATGTCTGAGGTTTGCTGAATTTCAGCCAGCAACACCCCTTTGCCAATGGCATGTACCCTTCCGGCCGGCATGAAAAAAACATCGCCGGCACTGGTTTTTTCTATGTTTAATATCTCGCGCAAGGTTTTGTCGTTCAGATGATGAAGGTAAGTTTCTTTGTCAATCTCCCTGTTGAATCCGGTGATGATTTCTGCGTCTTCATCCGCTTCTATTACATACCACATTTCAGTTTTGCCATACGCTTTGTGGCGTTTTTTAGCCAGCTTGTCATCCGGATGCACCTGAATGGATAAATGATCCGCAGCATCAATGAACTTGATTAGCAAAGGAAATTCAATGCCATATTTCTCATAAACCTTTTCTCCGATCAGATCACCCATATAGACTTCAATAATTTCCTGGAGGTTATTTCCCTGGAGAAATCCGTTTTCCACAAGCGATATCTCATCCTGCACCCCCGATATTTCCCAGCTTTCACCACAATTGGGCAAGGGAGAGAAGTCCTTGCCAAGGACCGTTTTGATTTTTTGTCCACCCCATATTTTGTCTTTAAAAATGGACTTGAATTTAATCGGATATAATGTGTTCATTGGGATGATGTTTTTATTGGTTTTATCACACACACTATAAAAATTGTAAACAATTGTTTATAAACGTTTTATATTTGGCTTAGTGTCACTGACTATATGAAGAGATTTGATTATGGCTTCTTGGGTGTTTCATAATCGACAAAAGCACGCTGACTGGTATAATGGTTGATCAACTCCACCACATTTTTATGATCCGGATGATGCCGGTATTCATTCAAATCGGTTTCATTATAGAAAGCGGAGATCAATACAATGTCCCAGGCACTGTCAGATTTTACTTTATTAATGCCTACCTCATATTCACGGATTACCTCAATGGTTTCAGGAAGATTTTCCAGGGCGTTTTTTAATTTTTCAGCCACATCTGTTTTCTTTGCTTCATATTCAGGTTTAATGTTGAACATGACAATATGTTTAATCATAGCATTTGTATTTTTATTTGTTGAAAAAATTGCAACTTTACAAAAATATTATTTTAATTTGGAATAACAGCAATAAGTATGTTGGTAATCGGAATTGCCGGTGGTACAGGCTCCGGGAAATCCACCGTGGTGGATAAGATAATCCGGAAATTGCCGGAACAATCTGTGAATTTGCTGCCTCAGGATTCATATTACATGGATAACAGTGGCATAGCGCCAGATGAAAGAAAGATGATTAACTTTGATCATCCGTCTTCCATAGAATTTGAATTGCTTGTTCAGCATATAAAGGCGCTGCAGGCTGGCCAACCGGTAAAACAACCCGTCTATTCATACATTGATTGCATACGCACAGGGGAATATGTCATCATGAAGCCGGGTGATTTCATCATTGTTGAGGGCATATTGGTGTTTACCCACAAAGCTTTAAGGGATAAAATGGATATTAAGGTTTTTGTGGAAGCTGACCCTGATGAGCGCTTATTGAGGGTTATAAAGAGGGATTTGTCAGAAAGAGGCAGAACCATTGAGGAAGTAATGGAAAGATATATAAAAGTGCTTAAGCCCATGCATATTGAATTCATTGAGCCCACTAAAAAGTACGCCGATATCATCATCCCGCATGGTGGAGAGAACCGGAAAGGGATTGATATGTTGGTCAACATGATAAAACAATTAAAAAACCATGCTTGAAAAAATTACCACAGAAGATATATTGTTTCTGGATATTGAAACCGTGCCGCAATACGAATCTTACGAAGATATGCCGGATGATCTTAAAGTGTTCTGGGATAAAAAAGCTGAGAGACTAAGAAAAGAAGATGAAGCGGCTGAAGAGCTTTATCCGAAATCTGCAGTTTATGCAGAATTTGGCAAAATTGTTTGCATATCTGCCGGGATGTTTTTTAATAAAGACAGCAACCGGAAATTGCGCATCAAATCATTTTATGGGGATAATGAAACCAGTTTATTGGAAGATTTTAAGAATGTACTGGAAAATACAGGACGAAGCAGGAATACTTTGCTTTGCGCCCATAACGGCAAGGAATTTGATTTTCCGTTTTTGGCCAGGCGCATGTTGATTAACGGCATTAAGTTACCCGCAGGGCTGGATGTGGCCGGCAAAAAACCCTGGGAAACCAGTTTCCTTGATACCATGGAGTTATGGAAATTCGGTGATTTTAAACACTATACTTCCCTGAACCTGTTGACAAAGCTATTCGATATACCCAGTCCCAAAGACGATATTGATGGCAGCATGGTGGGAAAGGTTTACCATATGGACAGGGATATAAAAAGAATCGTGGATTATTGCGAAAAAGATGTGATAGCCGTGGTGCAGTTGTTTATAAGATACAAGGGAGAAGAATTAATTCGCCAGGAAAATATTGAATCCGTTACAGAATGATCCGTTACAGAATGAGCTGCTGGTTTTTTTATTCAATATAAGACTTTGTTATTTCAAGAAATTTAGCGGGTTGCTCTGCATGAATCCAATGTCCGGTTTGCTCAAATTCTTCAAACCTGCAGTTTGTAAAAGCTTTTTTGATGTCTGGGATATCCACTTCATCAAAATAATGGGACAATTCACCATATAAAAACAAGGCAGGAATGCCAATCTGCACCATTTCATTTTGCACCGGTATTCCACCCATTATGTTGGGCAATTCTTTTTGAAGGGTTTCAAGGTTTATTTTCCAAACAAATTGATTTTGCTTATCCCGGCTTAAATTTTTAAGCAGAAACTGTCTGATGGTTTTGGAAGGAATGGAGCCGGCAAGGATATTATCAGCATCAGTCCTGGACTTTATGTCGCGAAGGTCAATTGATTGCAATGCGGAGATAATGGACAAATGTTCCTGAACATGCTTTTTATTCATGGTATCCTGGTCCTGGGGCAGGGGATTAATGTCCACAATGACCATCTTTTTAACAAGCAAGGGATGATGATAAGCAAAATAAGCCGTCAACTTACCTCCCATGGAATGCCCGATGAGGGTCGCATTTTTAATGCCGTGCTGTTCAAAAAATTCCAGCAAATCATCAAGCATTACGTCATAATTTTGTGAAATTGAATGAGGGGAATTTCCATGATTTCTTAGATCCGGAATAAAAACCTGATGGGTTTCAGCCAGTTTTTTTCCTGCTGTCATCCAATTGTCCGAGGATCCGTATAATCCGTGCAGGATGATTATCGGATCCCCATTTCCGTATGTTCGGTAATACAGTTCCATAATTATTTTATCAGTCTTAAATACATCTGAATTACGTTTTCCAGTCCATAATAAAGCGCATCCGATATTAAAGCATGTCCAATGGAGACCTCAAGCAGCTGTGGAATATTTTCATGATAGTATCTTAAGTTGTCAAGATTTAAATCGTGTCCGGAATTTAGTCCCAGATTTACCCGGCTTGCCACTTTGGCAGCTTCAATATAAAGTTGAATCGCTGCTTCCCTGTCTTTCCGGTAGTTAAAAGCGTAGGGGCCGGTGTATAGTTCCACCCTTTGCGCACCGGCTTTAGCAGCATACTCAATTTGTTCGTGACTGGTTTCCACAAACACGGAAACCCTGATTCCTTCCTGGTTTAAGTCAGTAATAATATCATGTAGAAATGATTGGTTTGATTTGGTGTCCCATCCGGAGTCGGATGTAATTACATCATGGGTGTCAGGCACAAGGGTGACCTGTGCCGGTTTAACTTCTTTGATCATTTCCAGAAAGCGCCTTGAAGGATATCCTTCGATATTTAATTCCACATGAATGTGTTTGCTAATATCATAAACATCCTGATATTTTATATGCCGTTCATCGGGCCTTGGATGAACCGTTATCCCCTGGGCGCCGAATGCCTCACAATCCATTGCGGACTGTAAAACATTTGGAATATTTCCGCCCCTTGAGTTTCTTAATGTTGCAATTTTATTTATATTTACACTTAATCTGGTCATTGAATTATGAATAAAATATTAGTTTTGGTTCGGATTTTGTTGAATACTATTGTAAGAAGACAAATTTAATATTAAAAATGGTTCTGAAGACCACTAAATAATCTGCAAAGGTAATAAACTATTTCCGACAATAATAAACCGAATGAGGGCGAAACAATTAATATCAGATATAATGCCGGCTTTACGAACCTCGGATTCAGGAATCCGGGCATTGAACTGGATGGAAATATTCAGAATTTCCCATTTGCCCATTGTGAATAATTCAGAGTTTCTGGGTTTAATATCAGATACGGATATTTATGATCATAACATGGCCGAAGAACCCATCGGGAATCACAGTCTTTCCCTGATCAGGCCGTTTGTGTCAGCCGATCAACATATCTTTGAGGTGATGGAGCTTGCATCAAAACTCAAACTTTCTGTTATTCCTGTTCTCGATGAGAAGAACAATTATCTGGGCATGATTACCTTAATGGATTTGGTGCATTTTTTTGCGGATTTGGCTGCATTCAAAAATCCCGGAGGAGTCATTGTCCTTGAAATGCATGCCAATGATTACTCCCTTGCGCAAATCAGTCAGATCATTGAAGGCAATGATGCAAGAATCCTCAGTGCCTATATCAGTCAGCCCGATGATTCCATGAGAATCGAAGTCACCATTAAAGTCAATAAATCCGACATTTCCGGAATATTACAAACCTTTTACAGGTATGATTATCATGTTAAAGCCTCTTTCATGGAAGATCAGGAACTTGATAGTCTTTATAACAACAGGTTTGAGGAATTTATGAAATATTTGAGCATTTAACCTTTCAATGAATGGAAATAGGTATTTACGGAAAGACCATTACTGATAATTTTGTTGTTCATATTAAAAACTTATTAGCCAGACTGCAGGATGCCAACGTACATGTAAGTGTTTATAAGTCATTTTATACCCACCTCAAAGACAAGCATCAAATACCCCTCAGTCAGGTGGAAGTATTTGAAAAAAGGGAAGACATCAAACCTACCCTGGATGTCCTTATCAGTATAGGGGGTGATGGTACTTTCCTGGAGCTCGTTTCGATGGTGAAAGACAAAGGCATTCCCATAGCTGGTATAAACTCTGGCAGACTGGGATTTCTGGCCAACATTTCACGGGATGAAATCGGACATGCCATTGAAATTATCCTCAACAAAGAATATACCACTGAAAAACGTACATTAATAAAGCTGGAGGCTTCTCCGGGAGAATCGGGGGAGGACAGGTTTGCATTAAATGAAATTACTGTTCAGAAGAAAAATACCACCATGGTCACGGTGCACACTTATATTGACAAGGAATACCTGAATTCCTACTGGGCCGATGGACTTATCATTGCAACCCCCACCGGTTCTACGGCCTATTCTTTAAGTGTGGGCGGTCCCATTATTTCCCCGACTTCAAATAATTTTATTATTACGCCGATAGCGCCTCATACTTTGACGGTCAGACCCCTGGTGGTGCCGGATGATAAAGAAATAACACTGGAAATTGAAAGCAGGGACTCGAAATATATAGCATCTGTGGATCATAGATTTGAAATTTTTAATACCTTGCATCAAATAAAATTAAGAAAGGCTGATTATTTAATTAATTTGGTTCAGTTGCCGGGCACTTCCTTTTATTCGACTATAAGGAATAAATTGATGTGGGGACTTGACAGGAGGAATTAACCGTAACCTTTTTTTAGTAATTTCGTCATTTTATTTAAATTAGCATGCCAAGAGAATTTTTCATATCATTAAATTTCATATATTTAAATTTTTAATATTGTTCAATAACTTTTATGAGTAGGAAAACCTTTCTTCTGATATATATATTGATTTTCAGTGTTTTAGCTGTAAAAGGGCAAAGGTGGAAATTATTAAGATATGATGTATCAGGAGGCATTGGCACCAGTCATTATTTCGGTGACATTGGCAGTTATTCCGGCAGAGATTTTGAAAACTTATTTGGACTGAGGGATATTGATATTTTAGGGACCAGGCCTTCAGGATTTGTGGGATTCAGATACCGGATTAGAGATCGTTGGTCAGTAAAAGGAAATTTGGTGCTGGGTTTTTTTACAGGCAATGATGAAAGGGGAGAGTATCCACACAGGCAATACCAGTTTAATACCCTCATCGTAGAACCTTCTGCACAACTTGAGTTCTACCTGATTAAAGAAAACATGATAAGAAGCTACCGGTTTTTAACCAGGGGAGGCGTCGCCGGAATAAAAAGAAGGATAAATCTTTATGTATTCGGAGGAGCAGGAGGTGTTTATTATAAGACCTATCCAAAGGGTTTACTGGATGATCCTGAGCATGGCAGGTTTAAGGAACCTTCCACGCCTTTTACCGTTGCCATGATTGGGGGCATGGGCCTTAAATATAGTTTAACAAGAAGGACCGCAGTGGGAATTGAGGGAGGAGCCAGGTTGGCTGCTTCCGATTACATGGATGGATTTGCACCACCCGCCTCTGCAGTACCCGATATGTATTTTTTAGGAAATATTTCCTTTGTCTATAAACTTCGCACACTAAGAAACGGTTTGCCTTCGTTCAGATAATAGAAATCTCATTGATCTTTGAATTTAATGGTGAAATTCCTGATAGCAATAGTATTATTGGTTCCATTGCCGCTTTCAGCCCAAAAATGGACAGAGATAAGTGTGAATCCGGGCATGATGTATGGCCTGGGAGATGTTAACCGTTCCGGACTGTTCTATTCGCCACGTCCTTCGGTGGGATTTAATATTAAAAGAAATTTTAATAAACAGATTTCCCTGAAAGCCGGATATTATCATGGAAGCATCAGGGGGAAAATAAAAGATTTTACGGATAAGTTTCCGGAGAAAAGAATCGAGGATTTTGAAAATTGGAACTCTACGATTAAAACTTTAGCTTTGCAGCTGGAATTGAATTTTTTGCCATATAACCCAAAAGGGATTGAAGGAGAGGGTGTTAGTCCATTTGTTTTTGGCGGAGTCGGTTATGATATCGGTTATGGGATTAACCTGCCTTTTGGGGTTGGCAGTAAATACCGAATAAATAAAAAATTCAGTATTGGTATTCAATGGGCATTTAACAAAACATTCACGGATGAACTTGATTATCCAAATGAAGATATACTTAATAATGTTGAGAGATATGATCCGTTCCATAACCGTGATTGGTTTTCACATGCCGGTATTTTTATAGCTTATAACATTTCCAATATGCGGATGGAATGTCCAGCATATGAACAAAACGAGGAAAGAAGAAAATGACCAGAAAAGAACAAATTAATAAGGAAAAACTGCCGAAACATGTGGCAGTGATCATGGACGGCAATGGAAGATGGGCGCAAAAAAAAGGCAATCAGCGTATCTTTGGCCATAAGAATGGCGTCAAAGCGGTACGGGAGATTGTAGAAGGTGCCGGAGAGATTGGAATAAAATACCTGACGCTTTATGCCTTTTCGACAGAAAACTGGAACAGGCCCAAGCCTGAAATTGATGCCCTGATGACATTATTGATATCCACCATAAATGCTGAAATAGAGAACTTGCTTAAGAATAATGTCAGGTTATTAACCATCGGGGATATTAATGGTTTTCCGGATAATGTGCGCAGCAAACTGAAAGAAACCAAAGAAAAAACATCCAGAAACACCGGATTGAACGTAGTATTGGCCATCAGTTACAGTGCAAGATGGGAAATACTTAATGCAGTGAAGAATATAGCTCATGAAGTGGAGTCAGGAAGGCTGTCGGCTCAGGATATTGACAATGATATTTTTAAAAGTTTCATGAATACGGCCAACATTCCTGATCCGGATCTGTTGATAAGAACCAGTGGAGAACTTCGATTAAGCAATTTCTTATTATGGCAACTTGCCTATGCTGAATTATATTTTACCAAAGTACTTTGGCCCGATTTTAGAAGGGAGGATTTATATGAGGCGATTCTCGATTTTCAATCCAGGGAACGACGATTCGGAAAAACCAGCAAGCAAATTGAAGCAGGAGAAAAAGTACAACAAAATTAATTTAGCAGAAAATATGGTCAGGTTTTTTGTTTTACTTACGGGATTCTTATTTCTTTCAGCAAATCTTCTTACCCAAAAAACAGCCTCACGGGATATCGTCGATTACAGTTATCCGGAGGAATATGTGATAAAAGAGATAAATGTAAAAGGCGTTGAGTTTCTTGACGAAAATGTGTTGGTTCAGATATCGGGACTTACCGTGGGACAGCAAATCTCTGTTCCTGGAGATGAGATCACCAAAGCCATCAATAAATTCTGGGAGCAAGGATTGTTTTCTGATGTAAAAATATATGCTTCAAAGTTTGAAGGAAATGAAGTCTATCTCACCATTGAGCTCAAAGAAAGACCGAGGTTAGGCAATGTATATTACGAAGGCATCAAAAATTCAGAAGAGAAGGAGTTGGAGGAAAAACTCAACTTAAGAAGGGGAAGCCAGGTAACCGAAAACATCCTTAATAATTCTAAAAATTTAATTAATGAATACTTTGTTGAAAAAGGTTTTCTGGATACCGACATTGAAATAGAAAAAAGCAAGGACAGCATCTATGTCAACACCATTAACCTGACATTTCATATTGACAAGAATGATAAGATAAAAGTCAATAATATTATTTTTCGAGGCAATACAGTATTTAACGATCGTCAGTTATGGCGAACCATGAAAGAGATCAAAAGAAAGAAATGGTTCAATATTTTCAGGCCATCCCGTTACACTGAAGAAAAACTGGAGACTGATAAACAAAGCATCATAAAGAAATATAATGAGATGGGATACCGTGATGCGAAAATCATTACGGATTCAGTATATCGTCATGATGATAAAACCGTGAATGTATTGCTGGACATTTATGAGGGAGATAAATATTATTTCGGCGATATTACATGGGTGGGAAACACTCATTATTCCTCAGAAATGCTATCAAGTTCCCTGAAAATTGAGAAAGGGGATCCTTATGATAAAGCCATTCTTGAAGAAAGATTATATGTGGAGGAGGATGCCGTCAGTAATTTGTACCTAGACAATGGATATCTTTTTTTCCAGGTAACCCCGGTGGAAGTCAATATCGAGGAAGATACCATTGATCTGGAGATGCGTATTTATGAAGGAGAGCAAGCGACAATAGATGAAATATTCATTTCCGGAAATACAAAAACCAACGAACATGTAATCAGGAGAGAGTTACGGTCAAAGCCGGGAGAGTTATTCCGGAAAACCAATATCAAACGGTCTATTAGGGAATTAGCCAACCTGGGCCATTTTGATCCTGAGAAGTTGGATGTAAAACCAATCCCTGACCCGGCCTCCGGAACTGTCGATCTGGAATATAAGGTCGCGGAAAAAGCCAACGATCAGCTTGAAGTCTCCGGTGGTTGGGGTGGTCAATACTATGGACTGGTTGGTACCATTGGTGTGAGGTTCAACAATTTTTCTGCAGGGAACATTTTTAAAGAGGAAGCATGGAAACCTTTGCCTACTGGTGACGGACAAACATTAAGCATTAGGGCACAGGCAAACGGTAAGTATTACCAGTCCTATAATTTCTCGTTCGTGGAACCCTGGCTTGGCGGAAAAAAACCCAATTCGTTTTCGGTGTCTTTGTTTCATTCAAAATACTCCGGCAGTCTATACAGTAGTCGCTATGGCAGGGCCCGAAGCAGATCCACGGGCCGTTATTTGAAAAGAACCGGTGCATCAATCGGTCTGGGACGAAGGTTAACCGTGCCGGACGATTATTTTACCCTTTACAATGAGATCAGTTACCAATATTATAATCTGAAAAACTATAACATAGGCCTGGGTTTCAGAGACGGAGGATCAAATCATTTTAATATCAAGACCAGGTTCGGCCGTAACTCCGTTGATCAGTTGATATACCCGAGGCGTGGTTCTGAATTTTCACTGGGACTGCAAATCACTCCGCCATATTCACTGTTTAATGACCGGGACTATACCATCATGTCGCCACAGGAAAAATATAACTGGATTGAATACCATAAATGGACCTTCAACGCCTCCTGGTACTACCGGCTGGTTGAGAATCTGGTCCTGGCAGCCAAAACCAGGTTTGGATACCTTGGACATTTTAACAATGAAATAGGTACAGCTCCTTTTGAAGGTTTTGAGCTGGGCGGTGATGGCATGACCAACAGTTATTGGCTCGCAGCGGATGTAGTTTCTTTGCGGGGTTACGAAAATAATGCATTGACCAGTCGCACCAGGGGCAGGGCTGCCAGTGTTTATTCAAAATATACAATGGAAATAAGATATCCTGTTGCTTTAAAAGAACAAGCCACCGTATATTTGCTTGGTTTCCTTGAAGGTGGAAATGCCTGGTACAAGTTCAAAGAATTCGAACCATTCAGCATAAAAAGGTCTGCCGGCATCGGATTGCGGGCATTTCTCCCAATGTTTGGAATGCTTGGTGTGGACTGGGGATATGGTTTCGATCCCTTATATGATGCCAATGGCAATATTACTGAAGGATTAAACGGATCGCAGTTTCATTTCGTCATTGGTCAGGAGTTTTAATGTTAATGCCTTAATAAACCATCAATACATCCAATAATATAAATACAAAATCTAACGGTGTGTTATACAAGATTCAGCTTAACAATAAATTAATCCCGCAATGAAAAAAAAGAGGTTTATCTTAATCGGCCTGGCGCTGATGCTTACCGCAACTGGTGCATTCGGACAAAAATTCGCATTTGTAGATACCGATTATATATTAAACAACATACCGGCATACAAGTCAGCCCAGGATCAGTTGGACAAGCTATCAGAGAATTGGCAGCAGGATATTGAGGACAGGTATGACGAAATCGAAGAAATGTACAAAGATTATCAGTCGGAATCCGTGCTGCTATCTGAGGAGATGAAAAGACAAAGAGAAGAAGAAATCATCAATAAGGAAAAGGAAGTAAAGCAACTTCAAAAGCGGTATTTTGGCCCGGAAGGTGAATTGTACAAGAAGCGTCAGGAATTGGTTCAACCCATCCAGGATGAAGTATATAATGCCATTAAAGAGTTGTCGAATGAGCGGAGGTATGATGCTATCTTTGACACGGCTGCCGGTGCCACCATCCTATTCAATAATCCTGAATATGACGTAAGTGATATGGTGCTGGAAAAACTGGGTTATAGAAATTAAAAGCATGATGACCTGCCATATATTCCTGGAATGGTTTCCACATTAAAAGACCAAGAATGAATTCAGCTGCTTCCCAACCCATTGGTGTATTTGATTCAGGTGTCGGAGGATTAACCGTCGCCAGTGGCATTCAATATATTTTACCTGGTGAAACCATTATTTATTTTGGTGATACGGCACATCTGCCCTACGGGGACAAATCAAAAGAATCAGTGGCTCATTACTCAAAAGGCATTGCAGACTTCTTAATTCAAAAACAATGCAAGGTGATAGTTGTCGCATGCAATACGGCTTCTGCAGTGGCTTATGATGAACTGAAATTGCATGTTGGCGACAGGGCACTTGTGCTGGATGTCATTGATCCGGTAGTAAGAGAACTAATCAATAATAAGAAATCAGCTAAAGTGGGGGTAATTGGGACCAAAGGAACCATTCACAGCGGAACGTACGAAGAAAAAATATGGAGGGAAGATAGACAGGCTCAGGTGACCTCTCTTGCCACACCGCTTTTTGTGCCTATGATTGAAGAAGGCTTTGTATATGATGATATCAGCAATGCCATTATCCGGGCTTATCTTTCCAATGAAAAGTTGAAGGCATTGGATTACCTGATTTTGGGATGTACCCATTATCCCATCATAAAAAACCAAATCAGAAAGTTTTATGACTTTAACGTGGAAGTGCTGGATTCATCCCAGATTGTCTCCAATCATCTTAAAGAAGTGTTAAAGCGGGAGCATTTACTGAATGATAGCGGAAAAGCCGGAGACAAATTCTATGTTTCCGACTATACTGATTATTTTAAGAAAATCGCTAAAATGTTCTTCGAAGAAGATATTGAGCTGGAACAAATTGACATCTGGAAGTGAGTTTTAAAGCAAGGGGATTGGTCATCATGTCCTACATCTTTTTGTATTCTTCCAGATAACTGATTACCTGTTCATAAACATTTTGTCCGGTATATCCCAGTTTTTCATCCAGCACCTTATAAGGAGCAGAAAATCCAAAGCTTTCCAATCCGAATACTTTGCCCTTTGGACCAACCAACCCTTTTAATGTTTCAGGTAAACCGGCCGTTAATCCGAATATTGGAACATTATCCGGAAGGATGGCATTTTGATGATCTTTTGACTGCTTTCTGAATAAGCCTTCCGATGGAATGGAAACGATTCTTACATTCAGTTTCCTTTCTTTTTCAATCAATGCAGCACCCTCAATGCATGTCGATACTTCCGAGCCATTGGCAACCAGGATAATGTCAGGTTTGTGTGAAGAATCCTTCACCACATAGGCTCCGTTTTTTGAGGCAAGGGCATCATTATACCTGGTAGAACCTTCCTTGGCCGGCACGTCAACAATGTTTTGTCTTGATAAAATCAGGGCGGAAGGTGTTTTATGGTTTTCCATGGCCATTCTCCAGGCCACTGTTGTTTCATGTGCATCGGCAGGCCTCAAAACGAGCATGCTGTTGTCACCGGAATGGTTTTTTAATTTTTCCAGTAGTCTTATCTGTGCCTCTTGTTCAACAGGCTGGTGGGTTGGTCCGTCTTCACCGACCCGGAAAGCATCGTGAGTCCATACATACTTAACAGGCAACTCCATCAGGGCGGCTAACCTGACTGCCGGTTTCATAAAATCGGAGAATACGAAAAATGTACCGCATACCGGAATAACCCCGCCATGCAAGGCCATGCCGTTGGCTACGGCTGCCATGGTTAATTCTGATACCCCTACCTGCACAAAAGCACCTGCGAAATCACCCTTTTTAAAAGAACTTGTTTTCTTGAGAAAACTATCGGTCTTATCACTGTTAGATAAATCCGCAGACATGACAATCAAGTTTTCAATTTTTCCAAAATATTCTGCCAATACTGCTCCGCCTGCAGCCCTGGTGGAGGTGTTTTCTTTCTGTGCAATGCTTTTGTAATCAATTTCCGGGAGTTTGCCGTCGAAATAAGACTTAAGTTTTTCAGCATCGGAGGGATGCTTTTGAGCCCATTCCTCATATGCTTTCTTTTTTTCCGCTACAATTGCTTGCTTTTCCTTAATGAGTTGGTTGAAAAAGGAAGTAATTTCCTGATCAATGAAAAATGGATTATTCGGGTCACTACCGAGGTTCTCAATGGTTTTTTCAAAAGAAGCATCTGTCTCTCCAATGGGTTTGCCATGCAAATCATTCAGTTTCTTTAATGGTTGTCCGTTTTCATCCACCGTGCCTTTTCCCATGATGGTTTTTCCAATAATAAGAAATGGTTTTTCTTTCTCTGCTACGGCTTCGTCCATGGCTGCAATGATTTGATCATAGTCATGCCCGTCAATTTGTTTTACCTTCCATCCCCAGGCTTCATATTTCTTTTGGGTATCCTCATTCATGACCACCTGAGTTTCGGAAGAAAGTTGTATATCATTGGAATCATAAAACATGATGAGGTTATCGAGCCCAAGAAAACCTGCCAGTCTTCCTGCCCCTTGCGAAATTTCTTCCTGAATGCCCCCGTCTGAGATGAAAGCGAAAATACGTTGATCCATCCAGTCTCCAAACCTTTCCCTGAGAAATTTTGCAGCAATGGCAGCACCCACGGCATTGGTATGCCCCTGTCCCAATGGACCAGAGGTGTTTTCAATCCCTCTCTCCACCTCAAGTTCAGGATGGCCAGGAGTCGGACTTTGCCATTGTCTGAAATTTTCTATTTCTTCCATGGAATACTTTCCGAAAAGCCCAAGAATGGAATATAGCATGGGAGACATGTGACCGGGATCCAGAAAAAACCTGTCGCGGAAAGGCCATGCCATATCATCAACATCAAAATTTAAATAATTGGCATACAGCACACTCATATAATCAGCACCTCCCATCGCACCGCCTGGGTGGCCTGAGCCGGCTTTTTCAACCATGGAGGCAGATAAAATTCTAATGGTATCGGCTGTCTTTCTTAGGTTTTCTTTGTTCATACTTATATTATTTATTATACATTAATACTTAAGTCTTTCCTTTTTATGAGAGAACAAAAATACAAATTTGGTTTTAAATGTAAAGAATACATCCTTTAATAATTTGTGAATATTAATGTTAAATTTGCAGCTCTTTTATTGGGGTTATTGAATTAACTGCCATATACTAAACAAGATGTAAAGCATATAATAAAACACGAATTATGGCATTAAAATGTGGGATAGTCGGACTGCCCAATGTCGGTAAATCAACAGTATTCAATTGTTTATCCAGTGCCAGGGCACAGTCGGCGAATTTCCCTTTTTGCACCATTGAGCCGAATGTAGGGGTGATTGTGGTTCCGGATGAAAGGTTGAACAAACTGCAGGAACTGGTAAAACCCGAGAAGGTGGTACCGACCACCATTGAGATTTTAGATATCGCAGGCCTGGTCAGAGGAGCCAGCAAGGGAGAGGGATTAGGCAACCAGTTTCTGGCCAACATCAGGGAAACCGATGCCATCATCCATATATTAAGGTGCTTTGAGGATGAAAACATCGCCCATGTTGACGGCCACATTGATCCGGTGAGGGATAAAGAGATTATTGATACCGAGCTTCAAATGAAAGATTTAGAGACCGTTGATAACAGAATCAATAAGATCGAAAAACAGGCCAGGACGGGGGGTGATAAAATAGCATTAAAAACTTTGAACATTCTGAATGAATATAAAGCTTTATTGGAAACGGGCCGGTCAGCCAGGGAGCTTTCTTTCGGACCGGAAAGCAGGGAGCTGGTGAAAGATTTATTTCTGTTGACTGATAAACGAATTTTGTATGTTTGCAATATGGATGAGACCAGCATTCATAAAGAGAATAAATATGTTGAACAGGTCCGGGAAGCCATAAAGGACGAACAGGCTGAACTTATGGTATTGGCGGCGAAGGCTGAAGCAGAGATAGCTGAGCTTGAGACTTACGAAGAAAGACAGATGTTTTTGAAAGATTTGGGAATGGAAGAATCAGGCGTTTCAAAACTGATAAAAAAGGCATATAATTTATTGAACCTTGAAACGTTTTTTACAGCAGGGCCAAAAGAAGTCCGGGCATGGACATTTGTGAAAGGTACAAAAGCGCCACAGGCGGCTGGAAACATACACAGCGATTTTGAAAAAGGTTTTATAAAAGCTGAAGTAATCAAGTATGATGATTTTATCAGGTTGGGTTCGGAACATGCATGTAAAGAAGCCGGAAGAATGAGCGTGGAAGGAAAGGATTATACCGTGAAAGACGGAGATGTAATATATTTTAGGTTTAATGTATAATGTAAAAAAGGGAGTTGTTTTGCCGATACGAAAGACGGGTATTATTTGTGGGTTGTTTATGCTGGCTCAGCTTTTTTCCATGGCCAATACAAGAATACCATCGGAAAAGCCGAAGATCATTATCGGTATCACCATTGATCAGATGAGGTATGATTATATTACCTATTATTGGGATGATTTTAGCGAGGATGGATTTAAAAAGCTAATACAAAGAGGTACCAACTTTAAAAATGCCAGGTACAATTATTTATATACTCAATCTGCATCAGGTCATGCCACCATTGCCACCGGTGCGAATCCGGCCTACCATGGAATTATATCTGATGACTGGTTTAATCGGATTAAAGAAGAAATGGTACATTGTGTGGAAGACAAGGAGGAACATGCCGTGGGGGGTTTTTATGATTCAGGTAAAAAATCACCAAAAAGAATGTTTTCCACCACCTTCAGTGATGAACTGAAGATATCATCTCAGTCCGCCAGCAAAGTTTTTAGCGTATCATTAAAACCGGAAACTTCCATTCTTTCCACCGGACACATGGGAGATGCTGCCTATTGGTTTGATGAGCACAATGGTAAATGGATGACAAGCAGTTATTATATGGATTCTTTGCCTGACTGGGTGGAAGATTTCAACCAAAAAAAGTTTCCTGATTTATACATGAAAAGAACCTGGCAACCCCTGAAAAAGATGGATGAAGGAATCACTTTAGAACGGGATACTGCCCAGCAGGAAGAAACTTTTCATGCAAGGATGCAGGCGTTCAAATATGATCTTCACGAAATGTTCGGCGGAACATACCAATATCGGGAATTGTTGGAAACTCCTTTCGGCAATACGCTGACCATTGATTTTGCTCTGGCTGCCATGCATCATGAAGAACTCGGAATGGATGAGCACACGGATTATTGTCACATTAATTTTGCCACCAATGGTTATATCGGACAAAAATACGGGCAACATTCCATGGAGCTTAGGGACTGCTATATCAGGCTTGACCGGATTATTGCCCATCTGGTGGATTTTGTCGAGCGTAATATCGGAAAAGAAAATGCGTTGATTTATCTAACGGCTGACCGGGGTGCTGCCTATTCTCCTGAACAACTGAAAAATTTGAAGATTCCGTCAGATTATTTTGATTTGAACAAAGCCATCGTGTTGCTGAAAAGTTACCTGAATGTGCTCTATGGACAAGGATACTGGATTCAGGCGTATGATCATAACCAGGTTTATTTAAACCGCAACCTGATTGAAGATTCCCGGCTATCATTAAAAGAGGTGCAGGACAAAACGGCACAGTTTATCATTCAATTTTCAGGCATTGCCAACGCATTGACTTCTACTGCCCTTGAATACGGTAATTTTTCGACCGGTATCTATGAAAAGTTTCAAAATAGTTACAATCAAAAACGCTCCGGGGATATTTTGATTAATTTAGCGCCAGGTTGGATTGAGAAAGGTCAGTCGCTGACATTCTCGAATACGGCCTATGCTTATGATACGCATGTGCCATTAATATGGTACGGCTGGAAAGTTGGGCGTAATTCACTATCTCAGTCCATTGACATGAAAGACATTGCCCCGACCATATCTCAATTGCTCGAGATTTCTTATCCCAGTGCAAGCACCGGAAAACCAATAGAAGATTTGTTAAGATGAGGGATTTATATTATCACAGCATGATGAATACCTATTTCCATAAATATATTTTAGCAGGAGAGGGGGTCCACAAAGCCTCATGAAGTTATTGTTATCAGAAAACCTTCGAAAAAAGCTGATCATCGCTTTATGTTGTTTGATGGTTATACCCTTGGCCTTAGCGAAAGAAAAAAGCCTGGTATTTTTTAAGGATAAACCGGATGTTGTCTTTGACCCTTATTATTATTTTGATGACAATGCCATTGAACGGCGCAAAAGAAACAACATTCCACTGACTACATTTTCTGATTTGCCCGTAAGTCAGCATTATATAGATTCCATCCGGCCTTTGGTTCAGAAGATTACCATGAAAAGCCGCTGGCTTAATGCCATTTCCGTCTGTGCATCAAAAAGAGCAATTTGCCAAATAAAAGGATTTCATTTTGTGGACAGTGTTTATGAAATCACCCCGTTTTTATTAAAAAGAAATACCTGTATTTTTCCAAAAATGATGATGCATGAAGCTGCTGAATCTATTAAATCATTTTTGCATCCAACGAAAAACCAATCTCCTGCATTTTTCAGAAAGCGAAAGGAGTTTCTGCTGGGCAAACAGATAAAACACTTTGAAGGCGAACTATTCACAAAAAATGGTTATCGGGGACAAGGCGTAAAAATAGCAGTCCTGGATGCAGGTTTTAAAGATGCCGATGTTAATCCCTATCTGACTCATTTGTTTCGGCACCAAAAAGTTTTGAAAACCTATGATTTTATAGACAATGATGAACATGTCTTTGACGGATTGAATCACGGAACCATGGTTTTATCCTGTATGGCAGGAAAAAAGGATGATCAGTACCTCGGTCTGGCCACAGAATCTGAATATTTATTAGCACGCACGGAAAAGCTGCTGGAAGTTTTTGCAGATGAAGAAAACTGGATAATGGCAGCTGAATGGGCTGATAAAAACGGTGCAGATATCATTTCAAGTTCACTGGGATATGCCTATCACAGGTATTATACCCATGACATGAACGGTACATCCAGCTTTGTGGCAAAAGCTGCCCGGATTGCTGCATCAAAAGGAATACTGGTGGTTAACTCGGCCGGAAACAGCGGGAATGATGACTGGGAAGTGATAACCACACCGGCTGATGTGGAAAAAGTGCTAAGTATCGGAGGGGTGGATCCGGAGACCATGACTCATATCATCTTTAGTTCATATGGTCCGACCGCTGACTACAGGATGAAACCCAATTTGGTGGCCATGGGAGAAGCGGCAGTGGGTAAAGGAAAAAAATTAAAAAGGTCTTTTGGGACTTCTTTTTCTTGTCCGCTTGTAACAGGCTTTTCCGCCTGTGTGCTTCAAAAAAATCCGGATTATACCTTTGATCAATTTTTCCATGCGCTCGAACAATCCGGTCACCTCTATCCATATTTTGATTATGCCCATGGATACGGAATACCGCAAGCCGGATATTTTTTTGATGAAAAACAGGATCGGGATGAAATAAGGAATTCTTCGGAGGGCAATGATCCCAATGTGAACCATTACAAAACGGCAAGTTTAAAAGCACAAGAAAACAGTATTCAAACCTTTCATGTTAACCGGCAAGATGACAGTTTATATGTGCACATTCATCATCCTGATTCATCTGATAAAGAAAAGGATACGGCTGATATATCCAATTTGTTATACTATCATGTTGTAGATACCAATGATCGGGTTTATGAATATGCCACCATTGAACCTTCTGGTCATAATCCACATAAAATGAAAATTGATACGTCAAGGGTCCAATTGGTCCGGTTTTATTATCGTGATATAACAGATGAATTCATCGTTCATACGAGATAGATTTTAAGTGGAATGTTCAAAGTTAATAGCATATTAGCTCATTGTCATAATTCAAAAAAAGAAAACAAAAAACAAAAACGAATCAATCCTTAATCACCATGATCAAAAAACTGGTAATATTGATATTATTAAGCATACTTGCCACACTTTACGGCATCCCTCAGAAAACAATTCTCAAGAAACAGGTATCGGATGAATTGTTTCAATCGAATACGGGACCCAATAAAAAACATTTCGTTCATTTATTCAGTCATTTTTCAATATATATAAATGATGCGGAAACCGAAGTGGAGACCAGGTTTTTCAAAACCAATACCTGGGGAATAGGGATGCGGTATAAACATAAAATATCCGGGTGGTATTCGGTGGGAGGAGATTTATATTACCGCAACTGGAATTATAATCTAAAACAACAGGGTCCGGTTTTTCCCAATGCCATCAATCATGATAAGGAAAATCTTATTTACGATAACATAGGGATGACTTTTTATCAGCGAATCAATTTTTTTGAGCGGGGCGATTTTATTGGCCTGTTTTTCGATTTTGGCCCTTATATAAATTATGCATTGAATACAAGGTATGTCGTTATCGATAAATTAGACAACCCGGTATATCATGCTGGTGAATCCATGACAAGTTACAGCGATTTGGATTACACGAACCGTTTCAATTACGGAATAAAATTCCGGTTTGGTTACAACATCTTATCGGTGAAGGCAGGGTACAGGATATCAGACCTGTTTAAGCCCGCATATGATTATCCGGAATTTCCCAGGTTTGAATTGGGTATTGAATTGGGCATGTTCTAAACCTATCATTGCCAACTGATCAACTGCTTACTGCTTACTGCCTACTGATCAACTACCTACTGATCAGCTGCTTACTGCCTACTCATCAACTGTCATTTCCATATCCACTTCAATCCTTGGACAAAAATTTACCTTTCACCGTTTCATCGGGAACCATGCATTTATCTTTTTTACCAAAC
>CAYFUP010000011.1:0-4835 GCA_964346235.1 uncultured Bacteroidales bacterium
CTCCTTTTTGATCATGCGCGTATGTGATTAGCACTTAATCATGGAGGTTTCATTTTTGTCTTTTAAAATATATTGAAATATAAAAAAAAAGCTTGAAAATACAATTAAAAAATATGGTTTATATTCCATGGCAATTCGATATATTTGTTAATTTATTTAAAGGATTCATTCTAAATGTTTAATTTTGAAACATACATGAGAAATGAGCACCTGGCATCTAAGGGGATCATCACATACAAGTCAGTGAAACCGGCCCTTTAATATTGCATGAGGGGGCTGAGCCAAATTATTATCAGGGGTGTTTTATCTGACCGTTGATTATTTGGGAAAACAGATGCCATATGGCAGGATTGAAAAAATATAAATCATGAAGAATAATAAAATTTTACTGGGCATAACACATGGAGACATAAATGGAATCGGATATGAGGTAATATTAAAGACTTTAATGGATACCAGAATACTGGATTTATGTATTCCGGTAATTTACGGTTCACCGAAGGTAGCCGCTTATCACAAGAAAGCCCTCAACCTCGGCAATATCAGTCTAAATAACATCAAAAACCCGGAAGATGCCAATCCGAAAAAGTCCAATATCATTAACTGTGTGGATGATGCCATCCGGGTGGAGTTAGGCAAGTCAACCCAGGCTGCTGGGGAAGCTTCTTTTATTGCTCTCGACAAGGCTGCAGGGGACTTAAAGGAAGGAAAAATTGATGCCCTCATCACATCACCCATTGACAAGGAAAACATTCATTCCGATCAGTTCTCCTTTCCCGGTCACACTGAATTTCTGAAAGAAAGATTTGAAGCCGGTGAAGTACTCATGCTGATGGTGAGCAAATTAATGAAAATAGGCGTGGTAACCGGTCATGTTCCTTTGGCCAAAGTTCCGGAAATGATCAATCAGGAAAGCATTTTAAGTAAGATGAGAATACTGCATCAATCCCTGATGGAAGATTTTGGCATTCGGAAGCCAAGGATTGCTATACTGGGTTTAAATCCCCATGCAGGGGACAAAGGCATCATTGGCCATGAGGAAGATGAAACCATCAGTCCGGCCATCAAAGCGGCCAGGGAAGAAGATATCATGGCTTTTGGCCCTTATCCGGCCGACGGGTTTTTTGGCTCCGGTTATTTCTCTAAATTTGACGGAACGCTGGCGATGTATCATGATCAGGGGCTGGCCCCTTTTAAAGCCATCACATTCGATGAAGGGGTTAACTATACAGCCGGACTACCGGTAATCAGAACATCCCCTGCCCATGGCACGGCTTATGAAATCACCGGAAAAAATCAGGCCAGTCCGGAGTCATTCAGAAACGCACTTTACCTTGCCTGCGATATTTTTAAAAACCGTAAAATGAAAGAATACCTCGAAAGCAATAAGATGAGCACTTATGATTTGTCAGATAAGGCGTAGGAATGATCGCAAAGCAATATGCAGCAAAACTGTTTTTGCTAAAAAGGAATAATTTAGCCATCCTTAAGTCAATTGTTTATTCCACTTAAAATACTATGTTTGAATACATTAAAGGTAAAAATGTTGAATCCACCCCCACTTATATTGTCATAGAGAATTCAGGGATTGCCTATGTCATCAATGTATCTTTAAACACCTATACGGAGGTTCGCGGACGTGAGGAATGCCTGCTCTATATTCATCAGGTAATCAGGGAGGATGCTCATCAACTGTTTGGTTTTGCCACCAAACCCGAACGGGATCTGTTCCGGATGCTGATATCGGTGTCCGGTGTCGGAGCCAATACGGCAAGGGTGATGCTTTCATCCCTGAAGCCTGCCGAATTGCAGGAAGCCATTATGGAAGGGAATGTCAATACCCTGAAAAGCATCAAAGGAATCGGTGCCAAATCAGCGGAAAGGATCATCGTTGACCTGAGGGATAAAATTGGGCGTGGCGAAAAACTTGAACAAATAGTCTCCCACCAGGACAATACTATCAAAGAAGAAGCGTTATCTGCTTTAGTGATGTTGGGCTTTCACAAAGGCATGGCACAGAAAGCTGTTAATAAGCTATATGCTGAAGAAGATAACCTTTCCGTTGAGGACATGGTTAAAAAAGCACTTAAAATGTTATAATTAAATTCTTAAACCAATTTTGTCAGCGATTTTTAATAAATATAAGATATACCGCAGATATTTATTATTTATTTCATTTTTAACAGCTTTTTGCCTGAATAGCTTTGCCGGTTATTTTGATGAATTTGTGCCCAGTCAGTTGAATCAGCCCGATACCATTGACTTGGAACCCCAGCCGGACTTGCCTTTCCCTTTTGAAGATCCGGCCAAACGATTATATCCGAGAGAACAATCCACATCCGGGTTATACCTTGGTCAGCCTTCTAATTACGAGAAATCAGTGGAATATGATCCCGAAACCAATGAATACATTGTAGAGGAAAGATTCGGAAGCATCAGCTACAAAAGGCCGGTGCGCATGACCCTGGAGGAATACCGGGATTATTCTTTCAACCAGTCCCTGAGCGAATATTGGCTGGAAAAACAAAGAAACGAAACAGGCCAGATGTCGGGCGGCTTTTTATCTAATCTAAACATTGAAAGTGAGGCCCTCAATAAAATCTTTGGAAGCAGTACCGTTTCTGTGGAACCACAGGGTTCCGCTGAACTGATATTCGGATTAAAAATTTCGCGGGTCGATGATCCCAGTCTGAGTGAGGATTTGCGCAGAACCACCACGTTTGATTTCGACACCAAGATCCAGATGAATGTGCAGGGTCAAATCGGGGATAAGATGAAACTTGGCATCAGCTATGATACGGAAGCCACCTTCAAATTTGAAAACAAGGCGAAGCTCGAATATACGGGAGATGAAGATGAAATCATTAAGAAAATAGAAGCCGGTAATGTGGCCCTTCCCCTGGCAGGCTCGTTGATATCCGGAAGCCAGAGTCTATTCGGGTTGAAGACGCAGCTTCAGTTTGGCCGCCTGACGGTGACCAGTGTCTTTTCCCAGCAAAAAGGAAAATCCAAAAACATTGAGGTGAAAGGCGGAGCGCAAACCCAGGAGTTTGAGGTAGAAGCTGACGACTATGATGCCAACAAACACTTTTTCCTGACGCATTATTTCAGAAACAGTTATGATGATGCCCTGTCCACTCTTCCTATCATATCCTCCAACGTCAACATCTTAAAAATAGAGGTCTGGGTGACCAACAAAAGGGGAGATTTCGATAATTCCAGAAATATCGTTGCGCTGATGGACCTGGCAGAGAATGTGGATACCAACATTTACAATAACAATATCTCTACCGCTGGACGAAGGTTTCCCAACAACGAAGCCAATGATTTATACAACGCTTTGCAGTCGGCAGAAGGAATCAGGGATGTGAACACCGTTTCGGAAGCCATCAAATCTGTTGGCATCGGCATGGAACCCGGCAGGGATTATAACAAAATCGAAAATGCCCGTCGGCTGAGGTCAAGTGAATATACCCTCAATGAGAGACTGGGGTATATTTCCCTGAATTCCTCCCTGAATGCAGATGAAGTGCTGGCGGTGGCTTTTAGTTATACCGCCGGAGGAAGAACCTACCAGGTGGGAGAATTTTCCAATGAAGGGATTGATGCGCCAAAAACCTTGATGGTTAAAATGCTGAAAGGGACAAACTTATCCCCCCGACTCAAAACCTGGGATTTGATGATGAAAAATATCTACTCCATTGGTGCTTACCAGGTCAACAGTGAAGAATTCGTCCTTAATGTGTTATACCAGGATGACAAGTCCGGCAACAACATCAATTATATTCCTGAAAAACAATTAAATGACAACAAGCTGATAGAAGTTCTGAACCTGGACAACCTGAACACACAGCTGGATCCATATCCTGACGGTCGTTTTGATTATATAGAAGGCATTACCATCATGCCGTCCTCCGGCCGGATTATTTTTCCTGTTCTGGAACCTTTTGGCAGCAGCCTTGCAGAATACATCAACAATCAAGACAGGGTAACCGGTCTGAGTGACGAGGAGCGGGGGAGAATCATCGACCAGTATCTTTTCTCTGAATTATATGATTCAACACAGACCAAGGCCAAACAGACTGCGGACAAGAACAAGTTCATCATGACCGGTACGTATCGGTCGGCCAGCAGCTCGGAAATAAACCTGAATGCCATGAATATTCCGGATGGGTCTGTGAAAGTGACGGCAGGAGGGAGGCAGCTGGAAGAAAACATTGATTATACGGTGGATTACGCCCTGGGCAGGGTGAAAATACTCAACGAAGGAATCCTGGAATCCGGGACCCCCATCAACATATCCCTGGAAAGCAATGAGCTGTTTGACTTTCAGACCAAGACCATGGTGGGTACCCACCTTGATTATAAAGTAAGCGATGATTTTAACATCGGGGGTACCGTTTTGAATTTAACGGAGAGGCCCCTGACCAAAAAGGTAAGTCTGGGCAACGAACCCATATCCAACACCATATGGGGACTGAACAGTTCATACCGGACGGAATCGCAGTTTATTACCACCCTGGTGGACCGGATACCGCTGATAGAGACAAAAGAAACCTCGCGCATATCCTTAACGGGTGAATTTGCCCAGTTAATCCCTGGTCATTCCAAAGTCATCGGTAAAAGAGGCGATGTATATATTGATGACTTTGAAGGGAGCAAGACCTCCATAGATATGAAACACTATACGGCCTGGAGCATCTCGAGTACCCCGAGAAATCCCGTGCTGTTTCCCGAGTCTGAACTGAACAATAATCTGGAATACGGTAAAAACAGGGCAAGACTCGCATGGTATGTCATCGATCCCTTGTTTTTTGAAGAAACCAGTGCAGCCA
>CAYFUP010000011.1:4935-26893 GCA_964346235.1 uncultured Bacteroidales bacterium
TTTAAAGAAAAATCATTGTTTCCTGAAAGGGAAAATCCATACGGCATTGATCCCAGGCTGCATACTTTGAATGTGGCTTTTTATCCAAGCGAAAGGGGGCCTTATAATTACGATACCACCAACGTCACGGAAACGGGACAGCTGGCAAATCCGGAAGAAAGGTGGGGAGGCATGATGCGCAGTATCCGTACCAACGATTTTGAATCGGCCAATATTGAGTTTATTGAATTCTGGATGATGGATCCGTTTGTAAATGATACCAGCAGGGTGCGCGAGGGCGGTTACCTCTATTTTAACCTTGGCAACGTGTCGGAGGATATATTAAAAGACTCCAGGAAAGCCTTTGAAAACGGACTTCCCACCTCGGATGAGGTGCAACTGGTGGATACCACCGTATGGGGCAGGATTCCGATTGTGCAGTCACTGGTCAACGCCTTCAACAACGATCCCGGAACCAGGGCATACCAGGACGTGGGACTGGACGGAATGTCCGATGAAGATGAAAAGTTGTTTTTCCAGGAATACCTGGATGCTTTGCTGCGCAACGGGGTGGATCCGGATTCCTCGGGATACCAGGAGATACTGGATGACCCGTCCAGCGATAATTACCATTACTACAAGGGTTCCAACCAGGATGGGGAGGATTATGAAGAGATGGAACTGGGTATCCTGCAGCGTTATAAGCGGTATAACGGACTGGAAGGGAATTCCCCTTCTTCGGCCCAAATGGTGGAAGATTATTCCACGGTAGGTTCCACCCTGCCGGATGTGGAAGACATTAACCAGGATAATACCCTCAGTGAAGTGGAGAGCTATTATCAATACCGGATAAGGCTGGATCCGAGATCATTCAATGTGGGGGATAATTTTATCGTGGACTCGGTGAATGTGCCGGTGGAATTTGAGAACAAAAAAGAAGGAAATGTCAACTGGTATCAGTTTCGCATTCCCGTGCAGGATTACGAGAAGAAAATAGGGCCCATCGAAGATTTCAAATCCATCCGTTTTATGCGCATGTTCCTGCACGGATTTTCCGACTCCGTTATTATGAGGCTGGCTTCGCTGGATTTGGTGCGAAGCGACTGGCGAAAGTATGAAAACACTTTCCGGGAAGGCAGTGAACAGCTGACATCTCCCGAACTCAGTGAAGCGGGTTTTGATCTGTCCGTCGTCAACATCGAGGAAAACAGCAAGCGAAAACCGGTGAACTATGTCCTCCCGCCGGGCATCGACCGGGTGATTGATCCGTATAACCGCCAGATTACCCAGCTCAACGAACAATCCCTCGTCCTTAAAGTGAATGGTTTGGATGACGGCGATGCCAGGGCTGCCTATAAGAATACTTTTATGGACATGCGCCGCTATGGAAGACTCGAGATGGAAGTGCATGCAGAAGCCATCCACGAAGATCTGCTCAGGGATGATGAAACCACCATCTTCATCAGGATAGGGTCAGATTATACCAATAATTTCTATGAATATGAGATTCCCCTTAAGCTAACCCCGCACCTGGAAGGGGAGAGTGAGCTTTACAGTAACGGGAGTCAGGCCGACCGGCAGATTGTTTGGCCGGTGGAAAACAGGCTGGATATACCCCTGGAAATATTCCAGCAAATCAAGCAGGAGCGGAATGACCGGGCTAAATCATCCGATGCCATTGATTTTTCCACTGTGTATGCCATCCGGGATAAAAACAGTGAAAATAACTGGGTAAAAATATCCGGTAATCCGAATCTAAGCAATATCAAAACGGTCATGATTGGGATAAGAAACCCCAGCAGAAACAATCACCGTTTTGGGGAGGATGACGGACTGTCAAAATCCGTTGAAGTCTGGGTCAATGAATTACGGTTATCGGACTTTGATCAGGATGGCGGGTGGGCTGCCACAGCAAGGGCAAATACCCAGCTGGCAGATTTTGGCAGCCTTACCATCGCAGGAAATACAAGTTCCCCCGGGTTCGGTAGTCTGCAGGAAAAAACCGATCAGCGTCAAAAAGAACGCATCCTGCGTTATGATATTTCCACCAACCTAAACCTTGGAAAATTCTTTCCGCAAGACTGGGCAGTGAATATTCCCATGTACGCGGGATATTCGGAAAACATCATTACACCGGAGTTTAACCCCATGGATCCGGATATACCCCTTCGGGCATCCTTGCGAAATGCAGATTCGAAAAGGGAAAAAGAGCTCGTCAAAGAGAATGCCCAAAGCATCTCACAAAGAAAAAGCCTGAACTTTACCAACATTCGTGTCAATAAGCAGCCGGAAGAACCAAGATTATATTCCCTGCCCAACTTCTCCATGAGCTATTCTTACAGCGAAGACTATTCCTATGCCTTTGACTTCGCCTACCGGGTAAACCGGCAGGACCGGCTGGCTTTTACCTATAATTACAACCTGAACCCGAGAAACATACAGCCTTTTGTATCGGTGCAGGGCAACGCATTAAGAATCATCCGGGACATCAATTTTTATTACCTGCCTTCCAACATCTCCCTGCGGACTGATTTTAACCGGCGATTCAGTGCAGAGCGACTCAGAAACATTGAGAATAAGACCATAGCTGACCTGAAAGATGATGAGGAAAACAGCAGCATACAGCCGAATTTTATCACGGATTTTAAGTGGAACCGGAATTATACCCTGAACTATAACCTTACCCGTGCATTGAGAATTGACTTTTCAGCCACTGCCAATTCAAGGATCGATGCTCCATATGATGAGCTGAAGGAAACCTTTGAGGATGAATACTGGAACGAAAAGAATGAGGAATACCGCTATTATTTCAGGGACTGGAAAAGCAGTGTTTATGATACCTTATTATCTCCCAGTACCGGCCGACTGATGCGTTATCAGCACAACATCAATGCCAATTATACGGTTCCGATAAACAAGTTGCCGGGACTGGACTGGGTAAATCTGAATACCCGTTACAGCGCCAACTATGGATGGCAAGCCGGACCCATTCTGAGGGATGAGGATACACAAGAGTCCATAGGAAATACCATTAAAAATTCCAATACGCTGACCATAAATTCTACCTTTCAGTTTATGAGCCTGTACAATAAAGTGCCTTATCTGAGAAACCTGAACCAGCAATTCAGGTTAAGAAACAGTGGACGTAAACCTGAACCCGAAAAGAAAAGGGTAACCTACACAGCAGAAGGGATTGAGCTTACAGCAGGGGAACCGGTGGAAATTGTTCACCGGCTGAAAACGGAAAACGTACAGGCGACTGCCCGGATAGGCGATACACGGCGTATTTTGGTGGATACGGAGGTGATATCCGATTCAAGGGTGGCCATCACATCTGATATGGATTATGAAGATGTCATCGTGGAGGTGACAGGGATCATTGAAGAGAAAGACCATCCGGTAAAAGTGGTGATAGACCACCTGCTTCATCTCATGATGGCGACCAGGAATATTGCCATCTCTTATTCTGAAAATAATGGAAGCATGATCCCGGGATATATGAGCGAACCGAAGTATATCGGCTTAAGCCGGAATTTCAATGATCCCGGCCTTGATTTTATCACCGGGAAAAAATATGTCAGGGAGGATGTTGAACGATTGCAGCAAAGAGGTTTGCTGACACGAAACGGAAACATTTCAACCCCGTATTCCAATTCAAAAAATACCAACCTGAACCTGCGGGCCTCTTTTGAACCCATCAACGGACTGACCATTGATTTGAATGCCACCCACTCCAAAACCAAAAGCTTCAGCGGAAATTACTCCATCGACAGCCTCGGGCGATATGACTATTACGGGGATATCGCGCGGGGAAACTTCAGCATGAGCTATATAGCCATAGGCACCGCATTTTCGGATGAACTGACAGCTGAAAACAATTATGAATCCAAATCATTTAATAAATTTAAGGATGAGATAAGGGGAAGAATCCGGGAACGCCTGTTTGAAAAAAATCCCTCCCGGAGAGATTTTGCAAACCGGTATGATTCCATCCAGGGGTATGGAAAACTGTCCCAGCAGGTTTTAATACCTTCTTTCCTTGCGGCATACGGGATCCATAGTCCGGATAAAGTGACACTAAAAACATTTCCAGGGTACCTCGACATGTTGCCCAACTGGCGGGTTACTTACGACGGGTTGTCCAAGATCGAATTCCTGCAGCCCATATTCCGCTCCATCCGGCTGACCCATTCTTACCGCTCCAGTTTCAACCTTGGTTCTTATCAGACCAATATCAATTATAACAACCAGGGAAACGGAAATGGCTCATCATCCGGTAACCAGCAGATAGAAGATTATAGCATAGATTTTAACGGCACTTTTATTCCTCAGTATGAGATCAACAATGTTTCCCTGACGGAACAGTTTTCACCCCTGATTAATGTGGATGTCACCTGGGCCAACAACCTTACCACCCGGTTTGAAATAAAGAAAGATCGTGCCCTGGCCTTAAGCCTTGCCAATAATCAGGTGACAGAGACAAGGGGGCAGGAATATGTTTTTGGAACGGGATACCGCTTTAATGACGTGGAAATCATCATTACCACAGGATCCGGTCAGCAGACCTATCAGAGCGATCTAAATGTAAGGGCTGATTTTTCCATTCGGGATAACATCACCCTCATCCGGCAGTTGCTCGAAGATGTGGACAGAAAAGACGGAGAGGCAAAAACCGGGCAGCGGGTGATGTCCCTAAAATTTTCGGCGGATTATGTACTCAATGAACGGTTTAAGATAAGGGCGTTTTTTGACCGCATTGTCAACAGGCCCTATACATCCCGATCATTTCCGAATTACAATACCGAATTTGGATTCAGCATACGTTTCAACCTGATTCCTTAATTAGCGGTTCTAAGAAATTTTATTTTTCATTTTTTTTCTATTAATTTTGGCTGGCATGCTTGAGCAATTTATTAACCCAAAAAAATAGGTCATGAATATTCCCAATGAGTTGAAATACACAAAAGAACATGAATGGATAAAAGTGGACGGTGAAGAAGCATATATGGGTATTACCGATTATGCACAGGGTGAGTTAGGTGATATTGTCTTTGTTGAAGTGGAAACGGTAGGTGAACAGCTTGATAAAGAAGAGGTTTTTGGTACCATAGAAGCCGTGAAGACAGTATCGGATTTATTTTTACCGGTTTCCGCTGAAATATTGGAAATGAATAATAAACTGGAAGATTCACCGGACCTGATCAATAAAGATCCGTATGGAGAAGGATGGATTGTCAAGATAAAACTGAGCAATCCGGAAGATGTAAACGATTTGATGTCGGCTGAGAAATACAAAGAACTGGTGGAAGCTTAAAGCGGAGAGTCGCTACCAATTCATCTTATTTTTTTTAGTTTTTCCTCCAGCCAAATCATTTGATCATCCGGAGTCATATGGGTATTGTCCAGGACTAAGGCGTCCGCTGCTTTTTTCAGGGGACTGATTTCCCGGTTTTCGTCAATATGGTCCCGGCGGGTGATGTTGTTTTTGACGTCCACATAACTCACCGGGTAGCCTTTCTTTTTGAGTTCCTGATACCTTCTTTCAGCGCGGATTTCCACTCCGGCTGTCATAAATATTTTTAAATCGGCTGCCGGGAAAACCACTGTTCCGATGTCCCGGCCGTCCATGATCACATCATGGTTTCCGGCCATTTGCCGCTGCAGCTCCACCAGCTTTTCTCTCACATACTGAAGCCGGCTGATGATGCTGACTTTGTCAGTAACATCACTTTCACGTATTTCCCTTTCTACATTTTCGTGATTAAGATACGTCTCGAATTCAGGAGGACCGTTTTTTTTTGCGTTTTTCTTTTTTCGGAATTCGATGCTTATATTTTCCATTTTCTGACGAAGACATGCTTCGCTTACTTTGTGCTCTTCTATGCAATGATTTCTAAGGGCCAGTAAGGTAACAGCGCGATACATGGCGCCGCTGTCAATGTACAGAAAGCCAGTCTTCCCGGCAATCTTTCTGGCAAAGGTGCTTTTACCGCAGGACGAATATCCGTCAATGGCGATGATCATAAAAATGTTTTTGTTGATTATCGTTGAATGACAAACCTACATAAATTTTTTCACATGTGCAGGTAAAATTTTATGTATGGTTTTCTCGGGAAAATATATATATTAAGAGGCAAGATAATGGAAAAATGCTGTTGAGCATTTGAAAAAATGATTTAATTTTTTCATCTTTATCCTATCAAAATTTAAAGAAACAGGAGGTGAATATGAAACCAATTAATCTTACAAGCAGCGTTTTCGAGCAAGGAGCAATGATTCCTAAGCAATACTCATGCGACGGGGAAGATATTTCTCCGGAATTAAGCTGGAGCAACATCCCTGAAGGCACCAAATCCCTGGTGTTAATTTGCGATGATCCGGATGCGCCGATGGGAACCTTTGATCATTGGATATTGTTTAATATTCCTTCTTCTTACGACGGACTGCCTGAAAACTATAAGCTGACCAATAAAGCCGATGAAAAAATAAAAGGCGGCACCAATCATTTTAATAAACTGGATTATGGAGGCCCTTGTCCCCCGGACGGATTACACCGATATTTTTTTAAGCTCTATGCCCTTGACATGGAAGTGCTGCCCCTGCAGGAAGGGGCCTCAAAAGAAGAAGTGGAAAAAACCATGGAAGGACATATTCTCGGAAAAGGAGAGCTGATGGGAAAATACGACAGGTAAGCAGGGCAATCATGGAAATCAATGAAATCAGTTAAATTATGTTAATCAATGAAATCATGGAAACCATGTTAATCATTGAAATCATGGCAATCATTGAAAGGTCCAAATCTTTGTATTCATTGAAATGCCTGAATCATTTGTAAAAAAAGCATAAAATAATGGGTAGTTAAAATGAAAACCTTATTTTCGTTGTGGGATTTTATATGCTTTTTATTATCATAAGGGCATGACCGGTAAAGGGTTATAATAAATATATATCAGTGAAAATTAAGCTTTTAACTTTAGTTTTTTTCTTTTCTGCAGCGTGTAGCTATTCCCAAAGCAACTATTTTGAAGCAGAAAAAGGCATTATATATGTCGATCATGAAGTACTCAAAGAAAAGCCCATGCCCTTAGACGGGGAATGGGCTTTTTATTGGAAAAAATTTGTTGATCCGGAATACCTGAACATCAATTACATTGAAGATAAGATATATGCTGAAGTGCCAAAGAACTGGACGAAAGCGGACAGTAAATACGGTGACCTGTTGCCGAAAGGCTTCGGTACGTATCACCTAAAAATCAAAGGGCTTAAACCGGATGAAACCTACATGCTGAAAGTTCAGGATGTTTTTACGAGTTATCAATTGTACATCAACAATATCCTGGTTGCTGAAAGCGGCACTGCAGGCAAAACCAACGAAGAGACAGACCCCGTCATTATGACCCGGGAAGTTCCGGTTAATCCTGGATACATCCATAACGGAACCATCGATCTGGTGCTGCATGTTTCAAATTTTGACCATACCAAAGCAGGGGTCATGCAATCCATTCTTATCGGGACACCTGAAATTATCATGGATGATACGAAAAATACTTTTATTCTGGATTTTATTATTATCGGGCTAATCCTGATTATCGGAATCAATCACTTATTTTACTTCATTTTTCGGCCAAAAGACAGATCTAATCTGTACTTCGGGATTTTGTGCCTGGTCATGATCATCAGAAACATCAGTACCAATTACCGCTTTCTGACCCATTGGTCTCCGGACATGAATTTTGAGCTGTTATTCAAACTGGATAATTTTTCCGGGTTTGGCACGATACCGTTGTTTGCCCTGTTTTTTTATATTCTTTACCGGAAAGAATTTTCAAGACTGGCGCTTCAGATCATTGTGGGACTGGGCGTGATTATTTCCCTGTTCATCTTTTTCACCCCAACCTATACTTATAACCAGTTTCAATTGTTTTATCAGGTGTATTTACTGACCGGCGGTTTATATATATCCTTTTTTGTATTGCTCAAAGCTGCATTGCGTCAAAGGCCCGGTAGCACCATTTCTTTTATTGCCTTCATTGTTTTATTCGGTACAGCCATCAACGATGTATTAAGCAACATGGGGGTGATCCAGTCGGCATATATTGCCCCTTATGGACTGGCATTTTTTATGGTAAGTCAGTCACTGCTGATGATTAGCCGCTCTTCCAAAGCCATTAACCAGAATGAACATTTAAGTGGCGAATTAATCTCTGAAAAAGAGAACCTGGAGAAGAAGATAGCGCAAAGGACGAACGAGCTTTCTGCTAAGTTCAGTGAACTCGAGGAGCATAAAGCCAAAGAGCAACAGCAAAGTTGGTATAATGAGGGAATGGCCAAAATCGGGGATGTCATCAGCAAAGAAAAAGATGATTTTAACCGGTTGACGCGGCGCCTCCTAACCACCCTGGTTAAACAACTGGATGCTTTGATGGGCGCCATTTATGTCACCAATGATGAAAACGAAGAGGATGTTTGCCTGGAACTGGTGGCCCATTATGGTTGTGATAAGGAGAAAATTGAGCATTCATGCATATATCCCGGAGAAACGCTGGTGGGTGCCACTTTTAAGGAAAAGAAAATTAACTATTTCACGGATATACCGGAAGAATATACGAAAATTACTTCGGGACTCGGAGAAACGCATCCGCGCTGCCTTATTCTGGTGCCCATGATGATGGATGAAGAAATCATCGGGGTCATTGAAATTGGTTCGCTGAAGGAAATCAATGAATTTCAAAGGGACCTGATCAGCAAGGTGGCCGAAAACATTGCCTCTACCATATTTACAACCCGCATAAGTCAGAAAACACAGCGCCTGCTGGAACAGACCCGGGAGCAAACCCAGGAGCTGCAAACGAAGGAGGAAGAAATGCGCCAGAATATGGAAGAGTTGATGGCCACCCAGGAGGAAATGGAACGCATAAAAGTGGAGGATGCTGAAAAACATAAAAATGAACGGGAGCATATAAACAAGCAAAAAGAGGATTTTGAAAACATCCTTGATGAGATTCCCGGCAAAATTTACCTGAAAGACCGTGATGGAAAATATGTTTATGTGAACCAGGAATTTCTGCGGTTTTACGGAAAGAAAAAAGAAGAGATCATGGATAAAACGGACTTTGACATTATGACGGAAGAAAAAGCCACCAATAACCAGGAACAGGAAAGGAGTGTTTTGGAGAATGGAACTGTAAAGCTGGTTGAAAGTCACCGGTTTAATAATAAAAACGTCATCTATGAAACGTTACTCCTCCCGTTTAAGCTTCGCAGTCAGGATGAAGAAGGAATCCTCGGAATAAAGATTGAGATAACCGAAAAAGTTCAACTGGAAGAAAAAATAAAGAAGCTGTCGGACGAGTTAAAGAAGCTTTCCGATAATTAATAACCGCATCATGTTGATAACCTGATTTTTAATCAGGTTTTCCGTGTTTTTCATGGCATATTCCAGGGAATGAGGCCCATTAAGAATGGAAAACATGGCAACAAAGGATTCAAAGTGCTTGATTTCCATGGGCACGGCGCCACCTATAAAAATGACCGGTCTATCTTGTGCTTTGGCCCTTTGAGCCACTCCACAGGGGGCTTTTCCTTCCAGTGACTGGCTGTCAAGTTTTCCTTCCCCGGTAATCACCAGATCACAATTTTTTAGTGCCTTATTGAAATGGATATGGTCCAGGATGAACTCAGTTCCGGGCACCAGGCGGGCATTTAAGATGCCAGCGAGACCGGCGGCTATGCCACCAGCCGCCCCTCCGTGCTTCATTGATCCGATGTCCCGCTGAAATCTTTCCTTGATGACATCCTGCAATTTGTTCATGCCCTGCTCAAGTGATTTAACCATGGTGGGTGTTGCTCCCTTTTGCGGTCCGAATACTTCCGCTGCACCAACGGGACCAAGCAGGGGATTGTCAACATCACAAATAACCGTTATTTCGGCATTGCCGAGCAGCTTTTCGGATAAACTGGTTAACCTGATATCCTGTATCTTAAGCAGTTGCTCTCCCCCGCAGCCAATTTCATGCCCTTTATGATCTAAAAACTGAATGCCCAGGGCCTGCATCAGTCCTACCCCTCCGTCCACCGTAGCACTGCCGCCAACGCCAATCAGGACATGTTCTGCGCCTTTTTCCAGGGCATCTTTTATCAGTTGTCCCGTTCCATAGCTGCTGGTTTTCATGGGATTCTTTTCGTGCTCATCCAGTCGCCTGATACCCGAAGCCTCAGCCATTTCAACAATGGCGGTATTGTCCGGAAGCCTTCCATAACATGCTTTTATTTCCCTTTGAAGGGGATCCAGTACCCTGACTGTCTCCAGGTTTCCTCCCCTGGCGTTCATCATCACTTCCATGGTGCTGTCACCGCCATCGGCGACCGGCAGCAAGGTGACCGTTGCTTTTGGGTTTGCCGATATGATCCCTTCCTGTATGGATTCAGCGACCTTCAGGGAAGAGAGGCTTCCTTTAAAAGCATTGGGGGCAACAAGGACGTTCATGTTTTTAGGATAATTAGTTGGTTTTCTTAGGGATCACTTTTTAAAACTTCAGGATACCGGCATATTTGAAGATCTATAGTTTATGTAACATCTCAGATACCGGATTTTATGGAAAAACTATTCATTAATGCCCGGGATTTCCTCAATGATCAGATTATCCAGCGGTGCTGCAGGTTTTTCAAGCATCTCCAGTTCACGAAACGTTAAAGGCCTGGTGGCGGCTTTATACCGTTTCAGTCCGCTTAGACTTAAGGCCTTGGATATCATCGGATCCGCAGTATCCCCGAAAGGCCTGGCATCAATTTGTATGTCTTTCACCTGGTGATCGGGTGTCAGTCCCCCGAAATGCGCCGGAAAGCCTTCAACATTCTCATATTTGAAAATGATGGGAAACATCACATAATCATGTTCCCTGGGTTCGTTTATGTCATAAAAAGCGCTTGAACCATAAAACTTACCGGTCGTTTCCTCTCCGATGGTGACCATCTCCATGTATGGTTTCAAACCCACAATGATCAGTTCACTGGCAGAAGCTGTATTGCGGGTGGTCAGGCAATACAGCTTATCAATGTCTGCATTCTCATTCACGGATCTAAAAAAATAATACAGGTACTCTTCCCCCAGGTCTTCCTCATTCAGAATATAGTCTTCATAAGGCTTGTTATATTCTACCTTTATCAGTTTCTCATCCTTGTTGGCGTGCTGGGAGGGCACAATAGAGGAAGCAAGATATGATGCTGAACTGATGCTGCCTCCGGGATTATAGCGCAAATCAAGGATTAGCTCGGTGATGTTTTCTTCATTAAACTTTTTAAATACCAGATCCAGTGAATCAAGAAACTGATCATTTTCTCCGGTAAGAAATTTCACATAAGCCAGGTAACCAATCTTTTTTCCATCAATATGAAGGATGGTATCGGCAAGAATGGGGTCGGTGATGATCACTTCTTTGGTAGAGCTAATCACTTCATTGCCTGGTTGGATGGTTACATTGACCGGCTGGTCTCCTCCCGGATCTTCTTTGACGACCTCTGCCAGTCCGAGTTGCTGGCTCTCCTGGTTATACAGGTTGATATAGTTATTGGTAGTCAACTGCTCGCCGTTGATGGTTAGCACCAGGTCACCCCTTTTCAGTCCGGCCCGTTCAGCAGGGGAACCGGGATAAACAAAATTGATGAACATCAGGATCTCATTGGAATTTTTTTCCTTCAGGTAAAAACTGGGATCATACCCGTGTGATTTTGGGGTTCCCTGCAGCTCGGAAAAAACGGACTCATAATCACTGGAAATATAGGACCATCTGTCAGGTTCGTACAGGAAATATTGAAAATACCGGGAAGGATCGGGTTCTTCAGCGGGACTGACATCCACGTCAATGTGCTGATACCAGTAATAATAGAGGTTCAGGTTTTCGTTTATCCAGTTATTGATCATGATTGTTTCCGATTTGCTTAATCCCAGGGAATCCCTTATTTTTTGATCCTCTGTGCGGACGGTGTCCCGGGGATCATCTTCATTTTCTTCATCCCTGGGATCATCACAGGAAAATACCAGAAAAACCAATAGCATGGCTATCAAGGAATGTTCAATTAATTTTCGCATATGGTTAAAAATTTAAGTTTTTGCTTTCAATAAAAATAATATAATTTTTTAAGACCCGGAAAATATGTTGACAAAAAAAGCAGGCAATTGTTAAAAGCAATTAAATTATTTATTTTAGCTTTTAATGAAAACAGGAAGGCATCCATTTAGACATGCAGTCCATAAAAAAGAAGGCAGCTGTTAAAACAGTAAACCGCCAAGACAGAAAGACATCAAAACAGGAACAAGAATTTAATATGGCAGTTCAGAAATATTTTGCAGACATCATCTTACCGCTTCCGCTGAGTAAGCTTTATACCTATTTGGTTCCTCATGCATTCATCGAACAGGTCACCTGCGGCAAAAGGGTATTGGTTCAATTCGGTTCGAAGAAATATTATACGGGGATCATTAAAACCATTCATCAACGAATGCCGGATGCCAGGAGCATTAAGCCCATCCTTGCCGTAATCGATGATTCGCTGGTGGTTACCGGGATTCAGTTAAAGATCTGGGAGTGGATGGCGAACTATTATTTGTGCGGCATTGGCGATGTGTACAAAGCAGCGTTGCCTTCCGGGCTAAAAATGGAAAGCGAGTCAAAACTGGTCATTAACCCTGAATTCATGCAGGCAGACTCATTGACGGGAGATGAGATGATTTTATATCAGTTGGTTCATGACAGGAACGTGGCCAGCATCAAGGAAATCATTCAGATTTTCGGACACAGGAATGCTTCGGAAAACATTAAATCCCTGGTAAACAAGCAGGCCATGATAGTGCAGGAGGTTATCAATGACGGATACAAGCCGAAACTCGAAACTTTTATCCGGCTGAATGAAAAATACCAGGATGCGGCTCATCTTCAGGAAGCCCTGGAGAGTTTAAACAAGGCCCCGGCACAGAAAAACCTTTTTATGGCCTATCTGAGTATCATACAAGAAAAACATCAGGGAAAATACGATGAAGTATTAAAGACCGAGCTATTGGAAAGAGCCGGGACGACCGGGCCAACCCTCAAGTCCCTCATTGAAAAGGGCTATTTTGTATCCCGTAAAAAACGGGTAAACAGACTGTTCAGGGAAATCACCGAAGTCGAACCCCTGAAGAAACTGACTGACAGCCAGTCAGCCGCCTTGGAACAGATACGGAAATCCTTTTCTGAAGGAAAAGTAACGTTGTTGCATGGCATTACCTCAAGTGGAAAGACTGAGATTTATATTCACCTGATTCATGAGCAACTGATAAAGAACAGGCAGGTTTTGTATTTGCTTCCGGAGATTGCCCTCACTTCCCAGATCATTAGCCGGCTGAGAAAGGTTTTTGGAAACCAGGTGGTGATATATCATTCCAGATTTACGGATAATGAGCGGGTAGAAACATACAACAGGGTAAAGGATGAGCAGGCGCTTTTGGTGCTGGGGGTGCGCTCATCAGTTTTTCTTCCTTTCCGTAGCCTTGGACTGGTCATCGTGGATGAGGAACATGAAAACACTTACAAGCAATTTGATCCGGCACCAAGGTACCATGCCCGTGATGCAAGCATCATCCTGGCAGGGTTGCATCAGGCAAAGGTGCTGCTGGGATCGGCGACCCCTTCCCTGGAATCTTATTATAATGTGTTAACGGATAAATACAGCCTGGTTTCCTTGTTTACCCGTTACCAGGGCATACAGTTGCCCGAAGTGAAAATAGCGGATTTATTCAGGGCAAGGAAACGAAAACAGATGGTCAGTCTCTTTGCCCCTGAACTGTACAATGCCATTCAGGAAGCCCTGAATAACCAGGAGCAGGTGATTTTGTTTCAGAACCGGCGTGGCTTTTCTCCCTTTATCGAGTGCCTGGACTGCAATTATATTCCTCATTGCAAACATTGTGATGTCACCCTGACTTATCATAAAAAGATAAACAGGCTTATTTGCCATTATTGTGGTTTTTCCAGGAATACCCCGGCTCAATGTCCAGCGTGCAGCAGTACGAAGATAGAAACCAGGGGATTTGGAACGGAAAAGATAGCGGATGAGATTCAGCTGATATTCAGTGATGCGAAAATTGCCCGCATGGATCTGGATACGACGAGAAAGAAAGATGCCTATGAAAACATTATAACCGCCTTTGAGGATCACAAAATAGATATACTGATAGGGACGCAAATGATTACCAAGGGACTGGACTTTGATAAAGTGAGCCTGGTGGGGATATTAAACGCGGATAATATGTTCAATTTTCCCGATTTCAGGGCATTTGAAAGGAGTTACCAGTTGATCTCGCAGGTCAGCGGCAGGGCAGGGCGGAAAAAAAAGCAGGGTAGGGTGGTTATCCAGACCTCAAATCCGGATCATCCGGTCATACAACACGTATTAAAAGATGATTTTGAAAAAATGGTACAGGAGCAGATGGCGGAGCGCAGGCAGTTTAAGTACCCGCCATTTGTAAGGCTCATAAAAATAGTCGTTAAACATAAGGACAGCGGTCAATTGAAAGAAGTTTCTAATGCGCTGGTGCGGCGGCTTAATATTGATTTCAGGGGCAGCATCCTGGGTCCGCAGTCCCCGCTGGTCGGACGGATGAAAAATTGGTACCTTATGCATATATTCATCAAACTAAAGAAAGACGAAGAATTACCTGAAAAAAAAGAACGGCTGAGAAAACTCATCGACAGCTTTCTGTCTGAAAAGGGGAGGTCTTCCACCCAGATATATGCGGATGTGGACCCGCAATAGGGCAGGATTCAGTAGTGAGCTCTTACACTGGAGGATGTAAATCTTTTACTTCCTCTTTTTTACCAACTGTTTTGTGCCATGCAGTACGCCCATTTTATATTTTCATTGGGCGAAGGAGAGATAATACATCCTTGTTTATGGCTTGATCAGCTGAAATGGCAAAGCTTTGTTTTTAGCTGGTTAGCGTGGCCAGGGTAAGCGGTAAAGTCTTGTTTTTAGCTTCCTTCCTGGTTGAGGGACTTGAAGTATTCGATGATTTTATCCATTTCTTCCTCTGTTATCTGGTTTTCGTAGGATTGCATGAGGCCCGGATTAAAGCCTTCCACGATGTCGGCGTTGGGCTCATAGATAGAACGCCTGATATATTCTTCATCTACAACGATTTTACGCTCTTCACCATTGGTAATGACGGTTTCTTCTTTGCCATACAAGCCTTTGTATGTCGGTCCGACCAGCCGGCTGCCATCCAGCGAATGGCAGGCAATGCATCCCAACTGCCGCATGATTTGCAATCCGGCCTGTGCCGGTGAGGCGGCTGTCTGCATTTGCTGCATGGTGGTATCTTCATACCATTTTTCAAATTGATCCGGCTCCATGACCACCACTGCCGTGTACATATATGAATGGCGCAGTCCACAGTATTCCGTGCAATATAGGTCATAAGTCCCGGTCTTTTGCGGGATAAACCACATGCTCACATCGTCCCTGCCCGGCACAATGTCTTGTTTCATCCTGAAAGCCGGAATATATAAGCTGTGAATCACATCCATGGACTTGAGACTGAGCTTTACGGGTTCTTCAAGGGGGACATAGAGGGTGTCGGTACTTCTTCCATTTTCATAGGTAAAATTCCAGCTCCACATGCGCGAGATGGTTTCTATCTCCATGGCATCATCCGGAGCGCTCCTGAACATCGGCGCCCAGCCTTTCCATCCGTAATAGAACATGCCCAGGACGAGAATGATGGGAATGACTGTCCATATAATTTCCAGTTTAACACTTCCATGTATCTGAAGTGCTTTTCTGTTTTCATTAAACTTATATTTATAAATGAAATAGATTAATATAATGGTGATTCCAACAAAAAAGATTAAAATGATGGTAAAAATAAATACGAATGCATTGTCAACGCCCTCACCAAAATTTGAAATGTTATCATACATATTGTTCTGTTTTTTTCTTTACGCGCTTATGTTTTCCTATGCCTTAGTGCTTACCTGAACATATAATCCAGGAAGGTGATGATGATCACGGCCATGAATACCAGAAATACCAGGATAAAAAACAAGGCATATATTCTTTTACTGAATTTAAGGTGCATGAAGTAAGTCAGTACCAGTCCTGATTTAACAAAAGCAAAAAGCAGGGCGGCAGCGACAGACAGCACACCAAGTTCAATTTCGGTAATCGCCACTGACAGTCCGGTTAATATCAATAATCCGGTAAGTATAACCAGGTAGGTTTTAAAGCCAATGATATGATTTTCACTTCCTTCCATCTCATATAAATTTTACGATATTAAATAAAAAAGCGGAAACAAAAATATCCAGATAATGTCCACCAGGTGCCAGTACAGGCCTACGTTTTCCAGATAAGCATGACTGGCAGGATTAATGGCATTGTTGTTAACCTTGGAAATGGTAATGCCGATAAAAACCAGTCCGATGATAATATGCAGGGCATGAAGTCCTGTCATGGCAAAATACAGTCCGTAAAACAATACATCACCGTGTCCCAGCTCACTCAAGGTAAATGATCCCGGGAAAAGTCCGTGATCCATTTTGGTTCCCCATTCAAAGTATTTGTTGACCAGGAAAATAAAACCGATGAGAAAGGTGGTTACCAGCAAGGATATTGCCAGTCGCTTTTTTCCCATTTGAGTGGCGGAAATGGACATGGCGATGGTGGCACTGCTGATGAGCAAGATCCCCGTATTGATGGCCCCGACGGCCACATCCAGCTCTTCCGAGGCAAAATGGAATGCCTGTTTGTTCAGGTACCGGTAAACGGCATAAACGATAAATAATCCCCCGAAAAACAACAACTCTGTAAAGATGAACAACCACATGCCCAGTTTGGAGCCTTCATCGTCCCTGTGCGCATCGATGGCTTCTTCACTGGCCATTGTCAGGTTTTCCTGTTGATTATGTATCATTATCTATGGTGTTTTTAATCTTCAAATGTATAGGGATCTTTGGTAATCTTCGGGATCTCATGAAAATTTTCATGCGGGGGTGGACTGGGGATGGTCCATTCCAGGGTAACACCACCCCATGGATTTGCCGGGGCGGGTTCACCGTTCCTGGCTGACTTGACCAGGTTGGCAATAATGATGGTCAGGCCGGTGATCATCACAATCGCCCCCATGGTAGAAAGGATATTGGCCCCGTGAAATTCAGGCAGGTAATCAAAATACCTTCTCGGCATGCCGGCAATGCCCAGATAAAACATGGTTCCGTAAAGCACCATAAATCCGATGAAAAACATCAGTAAACCGGTGTTGGCCATCTTGGCATCATACATTCTTCCGAACATTTTCGGGAACCAATAATGGATGCCACCGAAAAAGGCATAACCGACCCCGCCAAAAATGATAAAATGAAAGTGCGCCACCACAAACTGTGTATCATGCACATGCACGTTGGTGGCCAGGGAACCCAATACCAGTCCGGATAATCCGCCCAGCATAAAAACGATTAAAAAGGAAGCCGACCAGTAAAAAGGGGTTTTGAGTACGATGTTTCCCCCATAGAGGGTGGCTGTCCAGTTAAAAATCTTGATGGCGCTGGGGATGGCCACCAGGAATGTTAAAAACGAAAAGGCCAGTAGTGAAACTTCGCTCATGCCGGCAGTAAACATATGGTGTCCCCAGACGAAGTATCCGATAAAGGCAATCAACAAGGTCGAATAGACAAGGGCTTTGTATCCGAAGATGGGTTTACGGGCAAAAGTAGGCAGCAACTCCGAGATGATTCCCATGGCCGGCAGTATCATGATATAGACAGCCGGGTGGGAATAAATCCAGAACAGATGCTGGTATAAGATGGGATCACCGCCCAGGGCAGGGTTAAAAAAACCAATGCTCAGGGTTCTTTCCAGCACAATCATTAACAGGGTAATGCCAATCACCGGGGTGGCGAGGATTTGTATCCAGGCAGTACCGTAAAGCGCCCATGGAAACAGGGGCATTTTCATCCAGCTCATGCCCGGTGCCCGCATCCGGTGCATGGTTACAATAAAGTTAAGTCCCGTGACAATGGATGAAAAACCCAGAATGAAAGCCCCCAGCACAGCGGGCAGCATGTTGGTGTTGGTTTGAAAGCTGTATGGGGCATAGAATGTCCAGCCCGTATCAGGGGGACCGCCACCGGTAAACTGAGAGCTGATGGCCACGATGGCGCCCAATATGTATATCCACCACGATAGCAGGTTTAACTTGGGAAAAGCCACATCTTTGGCCCCTATCATGATGGGCAGCAGGAAGTTACCCAGTACGGCGGGCACGCCGGGAATCACAATAAGAAAAATCATGGTTATCCCGTGCAGGGTAAAGACCCCGTTATAGGTCTGCGCTTCCATGATGGTTTTTCCGGGCGCGATCAATTCCAGTTTCATCAAAAGGCCCAGAATGGCGCCTATGATAAAGAATACCATGATGGAATAGAGGTATAACAGTCCGATTCTTTTATGATCGGTTGAAAAAATCCAGCCAAAGATTCCTTTATACTTTCCCTGATGCCTTAAATAATCTACTTCCTCACTCATATTATTGTTTGTATTACTCATTTTTTTCGGTATTTAGTGATTCTAAGGAAACGTCACTAACTGCTTATCATCTGATTCATTCTTTCTGAGTCACTTGACGGCTCTTTTTAATCCATTCCGGTCTCAACCATAATATCAAAAACAGGATAACGGCGATGATGATGGTAATGATGCCGACCACCCAGGCCATTTCATGTACCCTGTCGTTGGCCACCACATGGTCATCTTTCAGGCAGTATTGGGTGGACTTGATGGAAGCAGGCAGGGTGTTTCCCTTTTTGGCTTCCATGACAGAGATTTTTAATTCAGAAGGCAAAAACTCGGTGCCAATCAGGTACCTGGAAATCATTCCATCGCTGTTTAATACCAGCATGGCTGCTTTATGAATATAATCCTGACCGGCTTTTTTGTACCGATAACCCACCGCATCCGTCAGCTTTGCAATGTTTTCCTCATCAGCGGTCAGAAACTTCCACCATTTTCTGGCTTGTTCCACTTTATCCATGTGGTTCAGATAAGTGTTTTTCTTCTTCAGGGCAAGCGGCGGAACATCCAACGGGTTAAAACTAATGGTGAACACCTGGTAATCTTTTCCCAGTTCCATGTCGGATTTATCAATCACAGAACCAATTTCATTCATCAGCGAAGGACAGAGGCCGGGACATTCGTAATAAACAAAAGAGATGACGGTCGGCATGGTCATGGACTCCTTCAAATCCAGGGTATCATAATTCTCATCAATGAAGGTGATGCCTTCAGGAATTTGTTCACCTGTTTTCTGAATTATTTCTATGTTTCTGCTATTCTGTTGAGAATATACATGATGAATGGAGAGAAAAAAGACGATGGCAAAAAAAGCTTTATTAATCATTCAGTTTACATTTTTGAAATACATACAAAAATAAGCACTTTTATGAATAGATTTACATATGTTGCTATAACATGTGTTATTTAGATTTATTTAAAATTCTTTTCATACCAATTTCTGCCGTCTTTGGCAGATTTTATATTGTTTCTGGCTGCGCTGATGGCCTGTCTTGCATTCGGACTGTTGGACTGACGGAGAAACTTCAGGGCCTGCTCATTGTGGTACAAAACCCGGCCAAGCAATTGATAAAACTGTTTAAAATTATTTTGTTTCTGCGCATCCTGGGCCTGGTTAAAATAATGCTGCGAATGGTTAAGGTATGCAAATCCCAATGATATGCTGTTATCCGGATTAAACCGATAGGCTTTTTTGGCGCTGTACAGTTGCTTTTCGTGATCCGGGATTTCAATATACCGGGCAATGCTGTCTTCATAGCTATAGCAGGGTTCCGATGTGGCAATGGTTTTTTTGATTTGTGAAGAATCTTTTTTAAACGTCTCCAGTGAGATGGGGCAGTCGAGCAGTTGCCACATGGGTGCCTCAGGCAGATGGGTATAAATGAATGTTTCAGGATTTGACAGAAAGAAGCTTTCATTGAAGCGGGTGACATATTTGTTTTTTTCATTGACATAGCCGCTTCCCCAGGTGGCATCGATGAGCTCCCAACGGCCGTCGATGTTAACAATGTTCCAGGCATGGTCGGGTTCTGTGATTACGTTGTTGGCCCGGTAACCATATCCCTTGCTGTAACCCGAAATCAAAAATGCCTGAATGCCCGCCTGGTCGCACATGGCTTTAAACAGCTGGGAATAACCCTGGCATACTGCATCCTTTGTTCTGAGTACATCTTCAGGTTCAAGGGATCCGTGATCACCGGACAAGTATGCATTCAAATCATATTTGATATTATCGGTGATCCAGATATAAAAACTGCGTACTTTTTGGCTGTCATTTTTTGCTGGTTCAACCAGGTATTCAGTTAGTTTTTTCAGGTTTCTGCCGACGGAAAAAGGGGCTGATCTGGCGTGGTCATCTATTTCTTCGGAGAAATCTCCTGAATGGATGCCAGTGAGATGAAGGGGCCACGACAGCAGGAAGAATCCCAGTATAACGGTATAAAAGCGCTTAGTCGTCCTCATTTTAGTCAAGAATCAATATTAATTTAAAACGGTATAAAATTAATGAAAAATAGGGACGAATTGTTTAGATATATGTTGAAAAATATGGTTTTTCTCCGGAGCGTCAGGAGTGGAATGGCATCAAAGGCAGCAGAATGGATTTTTGCCGGATGGCAAAGAATCAGGCCAGGGTTCTTTCAAAAAGCCGGTAGGATGACAGGTGTTCATTTTGCCATCCGGTAAGGGGGTAAATGGTTATCTGGCCTCATATTGCTTTTCAGTGAAGAGATTGGCAATTTTAAAGGCGTTGCCGCGAATGCCAAAAAAGGCGCCGTGGTTTGACAGGATTAACACATGGATGTTTTCAGCCGGTATGTGCAGTATGAGGTGGGTATAACCGAATTGGTTATTGCCATGGTAAAGGTATTTCTGACCCTTGTTAAATTCAATGGTCCAGGCGTAACCATAAAACCGGATGACATCCCTGAAAAACTTAATCCGTTCCGCCTGGTTCAGGGTGTTTTTACTGATGATGCTGCCGCTGTTCAGGGCTTGTATCCATTTCAGATAGTCGTTCAGCGACATATAGATTCCGGAGCTGCCATAAATTTTATTTTTCCGGTTTTCGTCATGCAACAGAAAGCTATCCCTTGTGGCGATATAGCCGGGTGCATATTGATCCAGTTTGAATCGCTTTTTTTCTGGCACTACGGCATTTTCGAGACCTGCAGGCAGGAAGAGTTCTTCTTCGATGTAGGCTTTATAGGTTTTGCCGCTTTTTCGTTCGATGATTTCTGCCAGGAGGGCATAATTGGTATTGGCATGCCGCCAGGTTTTTCCGGGCTTAAATTGCAGTCCGGGTTGTGAAGTCACATAATTCAACAGATCCTGGTTATCGATGTAGTTTTCCCGGTATCCGAAAATTTTCTGGAAGAAGCTGGGCTGTACATCTTCGATGGTATCGGTGTTGGCTCTATAGGCCGGCAGTCCCGATGTTTGCTGCAGCAACATTTCTATGGTGATGTTATCCCCGTAAGGGAAGGCCTCGGGAAGTATTTTGCTTACTTTCTCATTGTAGCTGAGCTGTTCCTGTTCTTTCAGTTTCATGATGGCCGCAGCAGTAAACTGGTAGCTTAGATCACCCAGGTGGTAGCGGGTATCCGGGGTGGCGGGTGTTTTTTCTTCAATGGAAGATTTTCCGTAGCATGACTGGTATTTGACACTTCCATCATGCAACACGCCGATGCAGGCACCCGGACTGATTTCTTCATCGAACTGACTGAATAATTCATCGATTGTATTTTTTATGGTATCTTGCTGGGAGTAGGCAGCAACATGCAGTATCAAAATCAGGTTAAAGAGCAAAAAGCTTTGTTTTATCATGAGCGTGGTTGATTTCTTGGTGAATAAGGTTTCCTTGTTTCAGTTAGTTTTCTTA
>CAYFUP010000011.1:26993-30650 GCA_964346235.1 uncultured Bacteroidales bacterium
TGCGCTAATTGTTTTTGCAATAGGTTTGAATCATTTCATCCGCCCTGCCGAATCCCAGGCTTTGTGCTTTTCTGAAGTCTCGACAGCCACCGGCAAAATCATTTATGTTTATTCTGGAGATTCCCCGGTTAAAATAATACTCCCCTTTTTGATTATTCCGGTCTATGGCTTTGTTGTAATCACGGATGGCATCTTCATGCCTTTTAAGCATGCCTTTTGAGATGCCCCGGCTAAAGTAGGCTTCTGCATAGTTATCGTCCAGTTCGATGGCCTCGCTGAACAGCTCGATGGAACCGCTGTAATCCTGCTGATAGGCTTTTATGGTACCGAGCAGTTGCAGGGATCTGGGATCACCATTTGTCAGGTTGCTATATTTTCTCAGATCCTGTTGTGCTTTCGAATAATTTCTGCTGTGCAGGTATGCCAGTCCCCTGTTAAAATACGCCCTTTCCTTGTCAGCATTGAGCTGAAGGGTTTTATCGAAATCGTTGATGGCCCGTGAATAGTTGTTCGTGTTGGCATAGGCAATGCCCCTTCTGTAAAAAGCTTCGGCATTACGGCTGTTGAGGTTGATGGCACCGGTCAGGTCTTCAATGGCTCCCTGAAAATCTTTTAGTTCAAATTTAAAGAGACCTCTTTGATAGAACGCTTCTTCATTGTCGGGATCCATTTCAATGATTTTATCGTAATCATTGATGGCGCCGGCATAATCCTCGATGGTTGATTTTGCCTGCACCCGTTCAAGGAGCATGTCGAGGTTATCGCCGGCCAGGGCCAGGGCTTTGTCATAATCATTGATGGATGCCTCGTATTTCTGCCGGGAGGCATAAGCTATCCCCCTGTTGTAGTAGGCCTTGGCGTAGGTGCTGTCGAGTTGTATGGCCGCAGTGTAGTCTTCGATGGCCTGATCCGGGTTTTCTTTGTTATAATGGATGATGCCCCTGTAAGTATAGGCAATGACAGGCTTATAATCGTTTTCCAGCGCCATGGTAAAATCCGCCATAGCGGAGTCAGGGTGACTTAAGAAGAAGTGTGCATACCCCCTTTCAAAATAGGCCCCTTTAAGTGGGATTATCTGTATGCTTTTATTGACAGCCTGAATGGCCTGATTAAATTCATCCCGTTGGTTATAGGTTTTTGCAAGACCCAGGTAGGCTTCCGGAAATTCTTTTTTCCATTGTGTGGCTTTGCTGAAATATTCGGCTGCTTCCTCATATTTTGCAGAGTCCAACATATGCTGACCTTTTTCATAGTAGTTATCGCCAATTCTGGGTTTGGCGATAAAAAACAATCCAATCAGGATCAGGACTATCAATACGATAAAGATCAGAATTCTTTTCATGGCTCACATTTTTTATTAATCAACAATATTCTTCTTAGTTCTCATAGCTTCACTTTGATTCATCTATCATCTATATTCCTCCAGATTCTCCTTAATATTCTTTTTAGTCTTCCCTGGTTTCCCTGGAAAAGGTATTTTTCCTGGTAATCATTTTTTTCCGAATATTTTTATATTCACCATGACAAAGAACGCAAAAATTTTTAAAATATTGGCCTGATTAGAAACGGTTCAGCCAGCGGTATCTTCTTTGTGTATCGCCGAAGGTGATCCCCAGCATTATTTCGTGGGAACCATAGCTGACCTGCTGGATATCGGTAAGGTTATAATCGAATCCATAGCCAAAATAAAGGTTTTTAACCGATACACCGGCGAGCAGTATGACAGATTCTTTGGTTCGGTATGAAATACCGGCCCAGTAATCCTGCATATAATAGGCTTTCAGGGTAATATCCGAATTAATTCTGAGGTTTTCGGAGGCCCTCAGCAGTATTCCGCCTTCCAGGTCAAACTGCCGGTTTAATGCATACTTATAACCTGACATGAAGTAATAATTTCGTTCCGTGGTCAGATCATCGTATTCTGATTGTCCGAACTTCAGTACGGATTCCATGAGGTTTTTAGCGGATACCCCTGCATAGAAGTCATACACAGAATAGAGAAATCCGAAATCAGCATCAGGAATGTAAAGCACACCTTTCTGATCAATTATACGGTCATTTTCCTGGTACACATAGTCAAACTTATCTTTATTGACTTTAAACTGGTAAAAAGCCCCGGTCAGTCCGAAAGAAAACTGCGAGTTTCTGACATGGATATGATAGGCATAGGTAAACTGCAATCCGTTACGGCTGATGGCGCCGTTTTGGTCGGAATAGATGTTTCCGCCCAGTCCGACCCTTCCGCTGGGTCTTCTTCGACTGATTCTTCTTTTAATCATCAGGGATTTAGCCAGGTAGTTGGAACGCAAAATTCTTGTTTGTCCGCTTAAGGAATAGGTGCTGGGAGAGTTTTCGAACCCCATCCATTGTTCTTTGGCGGTCAGGTTAATGTCGGTAATTCCTTGATATCCCGCCACTGCCGGGTTGATAAGGAATTTGTTCATGGTATATTGACTGTAGAGGGGCGTTCCCTGCTGGCTGTATGCATGTTGCGTTATTCCCAAGATAACCAACAACAATAATATGTTATGCAATGCCTTCATATCGATAATCTATCTCATTATGGTTAAGTTGCCGGTAATTTTTGGCATTCCGTCTTTCAAATCGATGATATAATGGTATGAATCCATGGGCAACCTGTTTCCGTTATATTTCCCGTCCCAGGGTTCATAATTGCCTGAACCGTTAGACTGGAAGACGATGTTGCCCCACCGGTCATACACGGTAACCACTGCTTGGTGATAGAATTGCAGGTCTTCGAGTACCCATTCATCGTTCACGCCATCTCCGTTGGGGGTAATGACGGAAGGAACATTTATCCGGCTCGTGTATTTCTTGGCAATTACCGTATCCTGGTCGATACAGCCGTAAGCGTCGGTTACGGTGACCGATATGGTGTCATCATTGGTAATGTTCATTTCGCCGTCCTCAATTTCTCCGGAAGTTATTGTTAAAGTAGGTGAAATGTCTCCTGTTGACCATTCGTAACTACCCATGGCTTCAGGCGCTAAAGTAGTATCTTCGGTACCTACCATAAAGTCTTCACCCAAATCCACCTTGGGTGGTTCATAAACAGTTAATTCTACAGAATCAATTGTTTGACAGCCATTTTCACCGACGGTGATTACTGAATACATGCCAGGTTCGGAAGCCACATGGTAGCGTCCTCTGGAACCGTCCTGCCAGTAATAGTCGATGATTCCGTCATCGAGATTTCCGGCATCGAAGCGCACGGGCGGGTCATTGGCACAACGGTATATATTTTGTCCGATGTCCACCCTGGGAGTTTCTTTGATGCCTACATCGGCCAGTGAGGTGTCTCCCACACATTTGGCCGTTTCAGAGATTTCCATGACCTTGAGGGTATAATGATCGGCGCCGTCAAACCAGTTCACGGTGATCAGGCTTTTATCGGGATAATCCACCTGGTTGATGATTTCTCCCCCTTCGATGAACCAGTCGAACATGTTGGCACCGTCCACACTTTCTGCATCCACGCCGTAATGTACCATCCTGTCCCCCGGACAAACCTCCGGCGGCGGGGTAATGATGCTGTCCTGGGCTTTTAACAGACCGGACAGGCTTAAAAAAAGAATAACCAATATTATTTCAAGTGGTTTTATCAATGGTACAGGGTGTTAGCTTGTTTTGAAAAAA
>CAYFUP010000012.1:0-1289 GCA_964346235.1 uncultured Bacteroidales bacterium
GGAGCCCTCATGGTTATCTCATCTCCTTTTGTGCACGATAGTGAATGAGGGGTTCGTATGGAATTTTTAAAACTATTCTTTTATTTGCTATTCCAGCTTCGTTGAAAATTGCTTTCATAAATTCTTCAAACCGATTACCCACATGCTTCCTGGCACTATTAGGATGAACAAGGAAATCAAGTCCTACGCCAACAGATTGTTGAATGGTATAAATTGTTTTATTCAAGATCGATTTTTCGTTATCATCAATAAGTGCACCTGATTTTATTAAATATAGATTTGACTATGTTATAATTATCTTTAAATTCATTTAGATCAGAGACAAACAGTTTTTGATTAATTGGTCTAGCATGTTTTTTTGTTCCTGCAATTTCTGAAGAATATAATCGATATTGGTTTTTATCTTTGAAGTCACTTAAAACATTTGGTAAATAGTTTAAAATTCGCAATGCTACTTCACCAAATTCTTCGAGAGTGTATTTTGATGTTTGCAAATCTTTTGCCAGGGAAAGCATATCGTTTATTAAGTTTATTTAATACTCCTTTGCCTCTATACAAAGTTAATTTTTAAAATCAAGAACAAAAAATCTTTTTTATGGGCAACGGATTGATAAAAATTATGATTATATTGTAGTCGTAAAAATGATTAGAAAATAATCAAATATTTATACATGCATCTTAACGTCCACTCATATTATAGTTTACGCTATGGTTGCCTGTCCATTGAACAGCTGGTGGAGCAGGCCAAAGCCTTGAACATTCAGGCCCTGGCATTGACCGATATCAACAATTCTACCGGGATTTTTGACTTTGTGAAGTTGTGCCGGAAAAACAACATTCAACCCATAGCCGGCATTGAATTCAGAAATGATGATGAATTGCTTTATATAGGCCTTGCCCGCAACAATGAAGGATTGATGGAATTGAATGAGTTTTTGAGTCATCATCTTTTGAATAAAACCAACCTGCCATCAAGGCCTCCGGCGTTTAAGCATGTTGATGTCATTTATCCGTTTGACAGGAAAGCGGGTTTTCTTTCCCGAGCAAAGGAGCATATGGTGAATGAACATGCCTTACATTTGAATACAAAGGTTCATTCATTAAAGAATGGGGGCATCAACATGAATGATAAGGCTCATTCATGGAAGAATGAGGCATTAAACTTGAATAAGAATTTCTTTGAGCTGGAAAATGACGGGTTTTGCTTGAATAAAAAGACTGATGGGTTGGAAGATGAGCTTCACCTGAATAAAAAAGCCGGCAGGTTGGAAGATGCGTTTGGTTTGAAC
>CAYFUP010000012.1:1389-28232 GCA_964346235.1 uncultured Bacteroidales bacterium
TGGTTTGAACGAAAAAGCATATGAATTAAAAGAGAGACCGGATTCGAATAAAAATGGTTTCCATTTGATGGATCATGAGTGGATAGGAATCAGAATCAGTGACATTCCCCGTTTATTGACCTCTCCTTTGCGCAACCGGCAGGATAAGCTGGTGGTATGGCAACCGGTTACTTTTGCCGGCAAAGCCGGCTATGAACTGCACCGGCATTTGCGGGCCATTGATAAAAACATCCTTTTAAGTCAGCTTAAACCACAACACCTGGCTGCTCCGGATGAGGTCATGCTGTCGCCCGGAAAACTCCGGAATTATTTTAAGGATTATCCGCAAGTCATCAATAACACGGAAAGACTCCTGGCATCATGTACTTTTCAATTTGATTTTAAGTCCGTTAAAAACAAACAAACATTTACCGGTGATACGGAAGAGGACCGGCAATTGCTGCATAAGCTGGCGTGGGACGGGTTAAAAAGACGGTATGGCCTGCAACATGAAGAAGCACAGCGGCGTGTAATGCATGAGCTGGAAATTATCTATAAGCTTGGTTTTAGCGCGTATTTCCTTATTGCCTGGGATGTGATCCGGTATTCGCTTTCCAATGGCATATATCATGTGGGTCGGGGCAGTGGCGCCAACAGCGTGGTGGCTTATTGTTTGAAAATCACCGACGTCGATCCCATAGAGCTGAACCTGTATTTTGAGCGGTTCATCAACCCCAAACGGACCAGTCCGCCCGATTTTGATATCGATTACTCCTGGAAGGACCGGGACATGGTGCAGGATTATATCTTTAAGCGTTTCGGCCGGAAATATACCGCATTGCTTGGGGCCATGTCCACCTTCAAAGGAAAATCCATCTACCGGGAACTTGGCAAAGTATATGGACTGCCTAAAGAAGAAATCGATGCCTTTATCGCCAATCCGGTGGCCGAAAACAACCAGAATGAAATCACCGACAAGATGATTCACCTGGCAAGGATGATGACGGATTTTCCTAATCTCCGGAGTATTCATGCCGGTGGCATATTGATTTCGGAGCAGCCCATCACCGCTTATACGGCCCTTGACCTGCCACCGAAAGGGTATCCGACCACCCAATGGGACATGTATGTCGCGGAGGACATCGGTTTCGAAAAACTCGATATTCTCAGTCAGCGTGGAATTGGCCACATTGATGAGGCCGTGCGAATCATTAAAAACAACCGGGATGTAAAGGTGGATTACCACGATGTGGAGAAATTCAAAAACGATGTGAAAGTAAAGAAGCAATTGAGGGCAGGGGAGACCAACGGGTGTTTTTACATTGAGAGTCCGGCCATGCGGGGATTGCTGAAGAAGTTGCGTTGCGACACCTATACCACCCTGGTGGCAGCCAGCTCCATCATCCGTCCGGGTGTCGCAAAATCCGGAATGATGAAGGAATACATCAAGCGGTTTCACAATCCCCTGGGCTTCGAATACCTGCATCCCATCATGGCTGAGCAGTTAAAGGAAACCTACGGGGTGATGGTCTATCAGGAGGATGTGTTGAAAGTATGCCACCATTTTGCCGGACTGGACCTGGCCGATGCGGATGTGCTTCGACGGGTGATGAGCGGAAAACCAAGGTTTAAAAATGAGTTTGAATTGATTGTGCAGACTTTCTTTGATAACTGCCGGAAACGGGGTTACCCGGAAAAACTCACCAGGGAGGTCTGGCGGCAAATCAGTTCCTTTGCCGGTTATTCTTTCTCCAAAGCTCATTCGGCCTCCTATGCCGTGGAAAGTTTCCAGAGCCTTTACCTGAAAGCACATTACCCGCTGGAATTCATGGTGGCCGTCATCAACAACTTTGGCGGTTTTTACCGTTCATGGATTTACTTTAATGAGGCCAAACGCTGCGGGGCCACCATTAACCTGCCCTCTGTGAACAAAAGCGTATATACCACCACGATCTATGGAAAGGATGTTTATATCGGATTCATCCACCTGGAAAACCTGGAGAGGAGTATTGGACAACAAATCGAGTTGGAAAGGGAGAAGAACGGGCCGTACCAGGGATTACAGGATTTCACCGAACGCATACCGGCGGGAATGGAACAGCTGATCATCCTGATAAAAACAGGCGCGTTCCGGTTTACCGGGAAAAGCAAAGCCCGTCTGCTATGGGATGCCCACCTGTTGCTGAACCAGACGAAAAAGCAAAGAGCCGTGCAAAACAAACTTTTTGGTGTGCCCGGCAAAGGTTTTGAATTTCCTTACCTGAGCTACAGTAAGGTGGAAGACGCTTACGATGAGATCGAATTACTCGGCTTTCCGGTCACCCTTTCCTGTTTCGATTTATTGAAAACCCGTTTCCGGGGAGAGGTGCTGGCTGGAGATATGCCGGATTATGCAGGGAAGAAAGCACGGATGGCAGGGAGATTGGTTACGCTGAAATATGTGCGGACCGTCAAAAAGGAAATCATGCATTTTGGTTGTTTCCTGGATGTGAAAGGAGAATTTTTTGATACCGTCCATTTTCCGCCCAGCCTGAAGCAATATCCGTTTAAGGGACAGGGGGTGTATTTGTTGTATGGAAAGATAACCCAGGAATTCGGTCACCCACAACTGGAAGTGGAAAAGATGGATAAGCTTCCCCTGATACCGGATCCGAGATACAGTTGAGAATAGCATGATAAAATAAACATTGATGAAGCGATTGATGTCGTGAACGTTGTATAATTTATTTATAAACAGATACATATGAGTATAAAATGTCAATATGACTTAGTTGTTTCGTTTTTATATGCCATAATGACGCAGCGCCTGTTCTATATCTAAATGGCAGGGATTTTGAAGCACTTGAATTGCTATACGGAAATTGAATCATTGTTGGAATATGTATGTTTGTAAACAATTGAACAAAACACTTGCAAAATAAGAATATTCGAAAGGAGAAAACAAAATATGAACTTAAACAACTTTACCATAAAGGCACAGGAATCCATTCAACAGGCCTCGACCATCGCGCAGGGCTACGGTCATCAGGCTATTGAAAACGGACACCTGTTAAAAGGGGTGTTGAGCATTGCTGAAAATGTCTCGAATTTTTTGCTGAAGAAACTCAATGTTAACACGGCTAATTTTAACCAGGTGCTGGATAAGATCATTGATTCTTATCCCAAAGTATCAGGAGCGGAAATCTATTTATCCCGCGAGGCCAACAATGCTTTGCAAAAAGCAAATAAATTTGCCAAAGATTTTAGTGATCAGTATGTGTCCGTGGAACACATCTTATTAGGATTACTGGCTGCCGGAGATAATGTGTCCCAAATGATGAAAGACAGCGGAATAACCGAGAAGGATCTAAAAGCTGCCATTCATGAGTTGAGAAAAGGGGATAAAGTGGACAGCCAGACGGCCGAGGATCGGTTTAACTCACTAAATCGCTTTGCCATCAACCTGAATGAGCAAGCCAGGTCTGGACGACTGGACCCGGTGATCGGAAGAGAGGAAGAAATCAGACGCATATTGCAGATCCTTTCCAGGCGAACCAAAAATAATCCCATCCTGATAGGGGATGCCGGTGTGGGTAAGACGGCTATTGCCGAAGGACTGGCATTTCGTATTGTGGATGGTGACGTTCCGGAAAACCTGAAAACGAGACAGATTTATTCCCTCGACATGGGGTCATTAATAGCCGGTGCCAAATACAAGGGGGAATTTGAAGAACGGCTTAAATCCGTCGTGAAGGAAGTAGTGGCCTCCGATGGGGAAATTATTCTATTCATTGATGAAATCCACACCCTGGTGGGAGCCGGCAAAAGTGAAGGGGCCATGGATGCCGCCAACATCCTTAAACCGGCATTGGCCCGCGGGGAACTGAGGGCCATTGGTGCCACCACGCTTAATGAATACCAGAAATTTTTTGAGTCCGATAAGGCCCTGGAAAGAAGGTTCCAAATCGTCATGGTGGATGAACCGGATACGGTCAGTGCCATATCCATACTCCGGGGACTAAAAGACCGGTATGAAGCACACCACAAGGTAAGGATACAGGACGATGCCATCATCGCCGCCGTTGAACTGTCGCATCGTTATATCACTGACAGGCATTTGCCGGATAAAGCCATTGACCTGATTGATGAAGCAGCTTCCAAAATCAGGCTGGAAATGAATTCCCTTCCGGAAAGCATTGATGAAATTGAAAGAAGAATCAAACAACTTGAAATAGAGCGAGAAGCCATTAAACGGGAAGGTCAGCAAAACAAGCTGGAAGGCATAAACAAACAACTGGCCGATCTCTCGGAAGAAAGAAGTAACATGCGGGCCAAATGGCAGGCCGAGAAGAATGTGATCGACAAAATTCAGCGCAGCAAGGAAAGCATTGAACAGATGAAAGTGGAAGCCCAGGAAGCAGAACGGGCTGGAGAATACGGAAAGGTGGCCGAACTCCGGTATGGAAAAATGAAAGAACTGGAAAGCCACATTGAGGATCATAAGAAGGAACTGGATAAGCTGCAGAAAAATGAAGCATTGATTAAAGAAGAAGTCAGCAATGAAGACATCGCCGAGGTGGTTTCACGGTGGACCGGTATACCGGTCAGCAAAATGCTGCAAAGCGAACGGGAAAAACTCATCCACCTGGAGAAAGAACTTCATAAACGGGTGGTGGGACAGGAGGAGGCCATCCAGGCGGTATCGGATGCCGTGCGAAGAAGTCGTGCCGGTTTGCAGGATGCCCGAAGACCCATCGGGTCATTCATATTTCTGGGGACCACGGGTGTTGGCAAGACCGAACTGGCCAAGGCCCTGGCTGAATTCCTGTTCGACGATGACAGCCTGATGACCCGGATCGATATGTCCGAATACCAGGAAAGACACTCTGTAGCCAGACTGATTGGTGCTCCGCCTGGCTATGTAGGGTATGATGAAGGCGGTCAGCTCACCGAAGCAGTCCGGAGAAAACCTTATTCGGTCATCTTGCTGGATGAAATCGAAAAAGCCCATAATGACGTGTTTAATATATTGCTGCAAGTATTGGATGATGGCAGGTTAACAGATAATAAAGGGCGGATTGCCAATTTCAGAAATACCATCATTATCATGACTTCAAACATCGGTTCGCAAATTATTCATGAAAAGTTTGCCAGTCAAGATAAAGATGAACAGCAGGTATTTGAGGAAACCAAAGAAGGTGTGTTAACCCTGCTGAAAAGATCAGTCAGGCCCGAATTTATAAACCGGATTGATGAAATCATCATGTTTAAACCATTGTCCAGACAAGAAATTAAAGAAATCATCAAAATTCAGATTGAACAGGTTCAGCAAATGCTGGTGGATAAAAACATAAAACTTGAGTTAACGGATAAAGCCGTTGACTGGATTACCAATACCGGTTATGATCCGCAATATGGAGCCAGACCGGTAAAAAGATTGATTCAGAAAGAAATCCTGAATGAGCTGTCCAAACAAATCGTATCCGGTAATCTGGACAAAGACAAAGCCATTGTCATTGATTTTGATGATCGTGAATTAACATTCAGGCATAAGCAGTGAAATTAAGAAAACTAACAAATTATTCTGAAAAGGTTCTATGTTTTTCCCGATGGAAAAAAGCCCTTCGGAAAATTTGAACAACATGTTATTTCGTTTCAAACCCTAAGCGCCTAAGAAGGGGGCAAGAACGAGGCATGCGAGCCTTAAGTGCCAGGAGTTTACTGGTCGTAAATGACTGGTGCTTAAGGTGAGCATAACACAGTTATTGACGTTTTTTTAGAGCCACCAAGTAAGATACACCATTCGCCATAAGGAATCCACCATCTACCATCCTGATATAACCATTATAAAAGGCTGATAAGAAATAAAATAGCATCATGAATGATATTATTCTGGGATGAATGAATATATATTTTAAAAATAACCTTAATTTTGAAGTACTGAATAAAGACAATAATTGAAACACAAAAAAACAATCATGAAGAAAACAATTGTAAGCATCACAGCTGCATTGCTGATCTTGGGATTATTGGGATGCCAAAGTGGAGGTACTGACAGTGAATCAAATGACCAGGGTAATCTGGAAAGAGGTCATAAAGCAGAACAGCAAGTGGGGAAAAATCAACAGGAGCAGGCGAAACGTGCACAGCGACCGGATTTTAAACCGGATGATTTTTTTAATGCGGCACTGGAAGGAAATTTAAACACGGTGAGTAAAGCGGTTAAAGCAGGTATGGATGTGAACATCACCAATCAGAATGGTTCCACTGCACTCATGCTGGCAGCTTTTAACGGTCATAAACACATAGTGAAATACCTGCTGGAAAATGGAGCGAATGTGAACATGAAAGATCAAAACGGACGTACAGCACTGATTTATTCTGCCAGCGGAAATAATGCTGAAACAGTGGATCTATTGATAAAGGAAGGCGCAGAGATTGATCACACTGATAATGTTGAAGGCTTTTCTGCCTTGATGTTTGCCGCTGCAGAGGGACAAAAAGATGTGGTGAATATCTTGCTGGAGGCTGGTGCTGACAAGTCATTAAAAGATAAAGACGGCGAAACATGCCGGGATTTTGCACAAAATAACGGTCATGGGGAAATCGCCAAAATGCTCACGGAATAAATGATGAAGGCCTGCCTAATGGCACCCTTTATTCTTTAAAGCTATTGATGCAACTGTCCAGGTCATTGCATATATCAAAAATATTTTGAAGCTTGAGCAGCTTGATTAATTCCATAATTTCCGGCGAGATATTGCAAAGTCTAAAGGTGCTGTTGTTCTTTTTTGAAGATCTGAGGATAGAAAGCAACACACCGAATCCGGAACTATCAATGTATTCTATCCCGTTTAAATCGAGAATTAATTTACTGTTGGCATTATTGATGTAAGGTGCAAGATCTTCCTTAACAGCTTGTGAGATAAGAATGTTAAGCTTGTTGACATTTTTAAATGACAGCACTAGAATATCATCAATCTTTTTTGCTTCAATCATTTTTATGGTTTTTATTACAGATTTTTATAAACTTTTTCCAGCTCAGCTTTTGCTAAAGCACATTTTTCCTCAAATTTAGCAATAATTTTTTGATATTGTTCCGTGTTTGAGCCTTTTTTTGCATCGATCTCAAGCTTTTTCAAGTCATCTGTCAGTTCTGATATTCCCATGACCGCTACCGATGATTTTGCTTTATGGGCCAGTAATCCCAGTTGATGCCAATCTTGATTTTTAAAATGCTGGTTGAATTGTTCCGAATATTCCGGAATTTGAGACAGGAAAATATCAATCATTTCCTTTATAGCGCTTGCCTCCCCGTCTGTCATTTCATAAAGATATGATAAATCTACAATTTGGGTCTTCGGTATTATCATTCAAGTAAGTTTAAAAATTTCAATGGATTGATTCAGCCTTTTTTATCATTACTTTTACTGAATATAAACTGCAAAATAAGTTAAATTCTCAATATGAAGATAATTTTATTGAATTTTTAATCATCTTTTAGATGAGAAATCGTAGAAATTATGTTTATTTTTTATTCTTTTGCTGAAATTAATCTTAAATTTACTTTTGTATTTATCTGTTTAACATTTAAGTTTCTATATGTCTGTTAATACCTAGTAATATGTTTTTCCTGTCATTAATTGGTATCGTGTTGTTTCAGATATGTTAATGAACGTCTATTAAAACGGACCTGGAAAGTGTTTATGATCTTAAAAAGTCAACCTGTTAAAATATATAATATGAGCACACTTGTAAAAAAATCATCCCTTATCGTGATTCTTTTTCTTGCGCTGATGTCCATATATGCCGATGAAGATAATAAAGCATATGCTGAACTTGCTTATAACAAAGGCCTGGAGAATATATCGAAAGAAAACTATGAAGAAGCGCTTTTGAACTTCCAGGAAGCCATCAGGTTCGACAGCGCTTATGTGATGGCTTATATCAAGAAAGGATTTGTGCAAATTGAAATGAATGAATACGAATCGGCCAGAAAAGATGTTAGTCATGCCATTCGGTTACAGCCGGATAACGGAGAAGCCTATTATTATCTGGCGTTTATTAATATTGAAAATGACCGGTTTGAAGAGGCCCTGAATAAACTGGATATAGCCCTGGAACATGAATTTAATTCTGAAAAAGTGTATTATTATAAAGGCTATTGCGGTTTTCAACTGGGCAGTTATCATAAAGCGATTGCCAACTATAAGCTGGCCGTCGAAAAAAATGATGATTATAGCTTTGCCTATCATGATATGGGCAGCGCTTATTTTAAGGTTCAAAACCATCAGCAGGCAGAGAGCAGCTATGAAAAAGCCATCTCCATCGATCAGAACAGGCCCGTCTTTTTTCATAACCTCGGCATGCTAAATCTAACGTTAGAGAAGTGGGATGAAGCCTTAGAAAATTTCAGCCTGGCCATCGGTCTCGATAAGAACTATGCTGAAGCACTCAATAACCGGGGTATTGTAAAGATTAATCTGCAACAATATCAAAGTGCCATTGATGATTTTCAGCAGGTATTGTCCATGGAACCTGACAACCACCTTGCCCGCAATAACCTGGCAATCGCCCAATCCAACATGGAAAACAACCAGGAAGCTTTGTCGCATTTAAACAAGGCCATCAGCCTGAAGAAGAATTATGCAGAGGCTTATCTGAACCGTGGAATTGTGAAGGAAAAACTGCGGGATTATGATGGCGCCTGCAAGGATTGGAAAACGGCAAAAGATCTTGGTCATGAAGCGGTTCTTAATTATCTTGAAATCTGTGACTAACCAACAATAATAAACAATAAACCATGATGGGAAAACCAATATTACTTGTTGCGCTGATTTTTATTTTTTGTTTACCGGATGCTTATCCGCAGCAAGATATAAAGATTAAAAGAAAGGAATTTAAAACGGTGGACCAGGGCTTTAAAAGGGCATGGAAGGCCGTCAAAAACGGAGATGATAATTATGAAAAGGGAGGCGTCTTTTATAAAGAAGCATTGAAAGCATATGTAAACGCCTATGATTATAATCAGTTTCATCCCGGATTAAATTATAAAACCGGAATCTGCTATTATTACCTGAATGATTATGAAAAAACTTTAGAGCACCTGAATAAAGCCCTGGAAATTGATGGTGACATCGCCGGGGACATCCATTATTTTATTGCAAGATCATATCATCTATTAAATCAATTCGATAAGGCGATAGAACAATATAATACTTATAAAGCGGGATTGCCGGAATCTGGAAGAAAGGATTTGGTTGAAAAGATTAACCACTTCATCGAATATTGTCAGCACGGCAAACAAATGAAAGGAAATAAAAAAAATATTCATATAAAGCGGCTGACCGGGGAGATCAACTCTCCATATGATGATTATTATCCGGTCATTGCTGAAAGCAAGGATAAAATGTACTTCTCTTCCAGGAGACCCCAACAGGAAAAAGAAAAGCTTAACCCCTATGATAACCGCTATTATGAAAAAATATTTGTGGCCTATCAGGTGGATGATTCCTGGAAAGCCCCGTTACTTGTGCGGGGCAAAGTTAATTCAAGGTTTCATAATGATGTTCCGGTCATGGTGACCGGTGATGATCAGGGGCTTTATTTTTACAGGAGCCATAAAGATGAAGGAGATATCTTGTATAGTGAAAGGGACGTGGATGAATGGAGCAAACCGGACAGAATCAGCCGGAATGTCAATTCAGGCAATAAAGAAACATCCATGTATATCACCAGGGATGCAGAAATGTTGTTTTTGGTTTCCGATAGAAAAGGTACAATAGGTGGCAAAGACATATTTATGGCCACAAGAAAATCACAAAAACGTTGGAACCAACCTGAAAATATGGGAGCCATCATTAATACCGCCTACGATGAGGAAGGGGTTTATTTTCATGAGGAATCGAAGACCCTTTATTTTGCTTCTAAAGGCCATCAATCCATGGGAGGCTACGATTTATATAAGACAAGCCTGAAGGATGATATGTCCTGGACTAACCCGGAGAATCTTGGATATCCATTAAATTCCGCCGGAGATGATCTTTTTCTGACCATCGATGAGAAACTTCGTACAGGCTATTTTTCTTCTGATCGCACAGGCGGCGCCGGTCAAATGGATATTTACAGGGCTACTTTTATCGGCCCTGAAAAGGAATTGATGCCGACCAGCAGTGAAGATTGGATTGCGGTAAGTGGTATGCTAAAAGAAGATTTCTTTAAAGAAGAAAAACAGACCAGGGGCAAAAGCGTTACCATTCTCAAAGGCTTAGTAAAAGATTCTAAAGATTCATCAGCCATTGCTGCAAATATTGAAATCGTGGACAGTGAAACCAATACCACAATGAAAACAGCCCAATCCGATTCCACCTCTGGTTCATTCCTGGTAACCTTACCGGCAGGTCATCGTTATGGGATAGCCGTTTCGGCCAAGGATTACCTCTATCATTCCGAATATATGGATATTCCTGCATCTGCCAAATACCAGGAGATTGAGAAAGACATCTACCTCCTGAAAATCGAAATCGGCTCCAAGATGATTCTGAAAAACATTTATTTTGAGGAAGGAGAATCTACATTGCGGCCTGAATCATTTGTAGAACTAGGTTTTGTTGTGAAAGTACTGAGAGAAAACCCGAACATCCAGATCATGATTTCCGGTCATACCGACAATGTTGGAGGTTATTCGAGGAATATACAGTTATCAAGGGACAGGGCAGCTTCCGTGGTGAATTATCTGGTATCGGAAGGCATTGAGCCAGACAGGCTTGAGTCGCAGGGATTCGGTTTTACCAGGCCCATTGCTTCGAATGATACCGAAGAAGGAAGACAAAAAAACCGGAGGGTTGAATTTGAGATTATTGGCAAATAAACATAAAGTGGTATCACAAAACTTTATTTTACATGAAGAAATTACCTTTGAGCGACTTGCATGAAGCATCAGGTGCAAAAATGATTGATTTTAGCGGTTTCTATATGCCGGTTGAATTCAGCGGTATGAAAGAGGAACACCTTAACGTAAGAAAACATGCAGGAATTTTTGATGTATCCCATATGGGTGAATTTATGGTATCCGGACAGGATGCTTTTGAATTGATTCAGCGGTTAACCACCAATGATATTGCTAAGCTTTTTCCGGGCAAAGCCCAATATACCTGTTTTCCAAATGGCAAAGGAGGAATAATCGATGATTTGATTATTTACCAGCTGGAACCGGCAAAATACATGTTGGTGGTCAATGCGGCCAACCGGGAAAAAGACTGGAAATGGATTGAAGAAAATAACTACCATCAAGCAAATATTGAAGATCATTCTGAGCAAACCGGTTTATTTGCCTTACAGGGACCCAAGGCCGGACAGGTGTTGTCAAAACTGACAGATATAAACCTAAAAGCGATAAAACCTTTTCATTATCAGGTGACTACCCTGGCCGATGTCAATAATGTGGTGGTTTCGGCAACTGGCTATACCGGTTCGGGAGGCTTTGAACTGTATTTCAATAGTGGATTCGCAGAAAAATTATGGACGGAGATACTGAAAGCAGGTAAGGAGCAGAATATTATGCCTGTCGGACTGGGAGCCAGGGATACGCTGCGAATCGAAGCCGGGCTTTGCCTTTACGGAAACGACATCGATACCAGTACTTCCCCCATAGAGGCCGGTTTGGCTTGGATAACCAAATTTAATGAGAACAACCATTTTGTCGACCGGGAATACCTCTGGGAACAGAAAATAAATGGCATCAAAAGTAAACTGGTAGGATTCAAGTTGCAAGAAAAAGGAATTCCCAGAAAAGGGTATGAAATACTGAATAAACAGCATGAGTCCATCGGAACTGTTACCTCCGGCACGCTATCTCCGCTATTGAATCAGGGTATTGGGATGGGATATGTATTGTATAATGAGGCATTCAATGGCAATGAAATTTGCATAAAAATCCGCAAAAAAGAAATACCTGCCTGTATAGACAAATTCCCGTTTTTCTAGCCACATTAATATCTGATTGATACGACATGAATGAAACAAGAAAACTGGTAGAGGTATGTTTTTCTCCATTGTTGTTTCCTACCGTGCAGGAAACCAATGGGATAGTGGTTATCGTGGACATCCTGAGGGCTACCTCATCCATTTGCACTGCCTTTGAGAATGGGGCAACCAAACTGATTCCGGTGGGAACCATTGAAGAAGCCAGAAAATATAAAGAGATGGGATATCTGGTGGCTGCGGAAAGAGATGGCATGGTCAAAGAATTTGCTGATTTTGGAAATTCACCCTTTAATTTCACCAAAGAAAGGGTTTCCGGAAAGGAAATTGTTTACAGCACGACCAATGGTACAAAAACCATCCGGGAAGCCAGTAAGTTTGATAAAGTGGTCATTGGCTCTTTCTTAAATCTGCATGCCTTGTATGACTGGCTGGTGGCACAAAACCGGGATGTACTTATTTTATGCGCCGGATGGAAAGGACGATTTAACCTGGAAGATTCACTTTTTGCGGGGGCATTGTCTGACATGTTATTAAATACCGTCTATTTTAATACGGGGTGCGACTCTGCCTATGCCTCACAAGACTTATGGGATCATGCCAAAGATGATCCGGTAGGGTATATCGAAAAAGCAGCTCAAAAACACCGGCTCAAGAAAAATAACCTGGATGATGTCATACCTTTTTGTTTCTCAACTCATTTCACGGTTAGCATCCCGCAATATTTGAACGGAACCATTTCAGATTCCGGAAAACTTAATAAATAATATGATTTGCATTTGTCCTTATAATTACTAATTTTGTCATGCATATCGCCTTAGTGGTCAATATATCTCCTGTTATAAGCAGCTGTATATTAGAATTTTATTTATTAATTTAATCAATATTGATTATGAGAAAACACATTTTTAATGCCGGACCGGCAGTTTTACCACAAACAACATTAGAGAATACTTCAAAAGCAGTTTTGGATTACAATGAATCCGGTATTTCCTTGATGGAAATATCTCATCGAAGCAAAGAATTTACAGAAATAATGGATGAGACCATTTCCTTATTTAAGGAATTATTAAACATACCGGAAGGTTACTCTGTCCTGCTTATGGGTGGCGGAGCAAGCCTGCAGTTTTGCATGGTGCCTTATAACCTGATGAAGGCAAAGGCAGCATACTTAAACACTGGTTCATGGGCCACCAAAGCCTTGCAAGAAGCCAAGTTATTCGGAGAGGCTGTAGAAGTCGCATCATCAAAAGATGCAAATTATAATTATATTCCCAAAGGATATGAAATCCCAAAAGATGCGGATTATTTTCATATTACCACCAACAACACCATTTATGGAACAGAAATAAAAGAAGATTTGGATGTTCCGGTCACCCTCGTGGCTGATGCTTCTTCTGATATCTTCAGCAGACCGGTTGACGTTTCCAAATATGGGGTAATATACGGAGGAGCGCAGAAAAACCTTGGACCTGCTGGATTGGGTTTTATCATCATAAAAAATGATATTCTTGGAAAAGTGGACAGGCCCATACCAACCCTGTTGAATTATCAAACCCATATTGATAAAAACTCTTTGTTTCACACACCACCTGTGACACCAATATACGGTGCACTGCAGACATTGAAATGGTACAAGAGCCTTGGCGGCTTGAAAAAGATGCAAGAAATAAATAAGCAAAAAGCTGACATGCTTTATGATAAGATCGATAGCAGTAAGATGTTTAAGGGTACTGTCGCCGACAAGGAAGACCGCTCTGTGATGAACATAACATTCGTGATGAATGATGAATTCAAGGAACTTGAAAGTAAATTTATTGAGTTTGCAGGACAGAAGAATATCGTTGGCATTAAAGGACACCGTTCTGTTGGCGGTTTCAGGGCTTCCATGTATAATGCCCTGCCTGTAGAAAGCGTAAAAGCACTGATTGACGCAATGAATGAATTTGAGAAACAGCATGCATAATAATCCGTGGAATGATCAATAACAGGTTCCTGTATTTTTTAATAATTCACAAAAACTATTAATTATGGCAAAAGTATTGGTTGCTACCGAAAAACCTTTTCATCCGCGTGGGGTGAAGAAAATGAAGGAAATATTTAAAAACGAAGGCTATGAGGCTATTTTTCTGGAAAAATATTCCGATGTATCCGAACTGATTGATAAGATCAAAGATGCAGAAGGCTTGATAGTCCGCAGCGATAAAGTGACCGAGGAAGTCATTAACAATGCCCCAAACCTGAAAATTATTGTCAGGGCAGGAGCAGGATACGATAACATAGACCTTAAAAAAGCTTCTGACAAGAATATTGTGGCCATGAATACCCCAGGTCAGAATTCCAATGCGGTGGCTGAGCTTGCCCTGGGCATGATGATTTATTTTGCAAGAAATAAATTTAACGGTACGGCAGGTGCTGAGCTACGTGATAAAACACTGGGCATTCACGCATATGGCAATGTTGGACGCTTTGTTGGGGAAATTGCACAGGGTTTTGGAATGACGGTTTATGGCTTTGATCCTTATGTTCCGGATAACCTGATGAAAAAAGAAGGGGTGATCCCGGTACAAAGAAGCCTGGACCTCTATAAAAATTCTCAGTTTGTCTCAGTAAATATTCCTGCCAACGAGAAAACCAAGGGTTCCATTAACCATATGCTGCTTGCTGAGATGCCTGAGCATGCTGTGCTTGTCAATACAGCAAGAAAAGAAGTCATCAATGAAGACGATCTCCTTAAAGTTTTCAAAGAGAGGGAGGACTTTTATTACCTTTCCGATATTAAACCGGATTGTCATGATGAACTGATAAAAAACTACGAAGACAGGGTATTCTTTACGCCGAAGAAAATGGGTGCCCAGACCGTGGAAGCCAATATTAATGCGGGTGTTGCCGCCGCAAATCAGGTCATCGGATTTATAGAAAGGGATGACAGAACCTTTCAGGTGAATGAATAGCTTTTTCTGAAAAGAAAAGCGCATCAGGGAGCTATCCCGGAAAGTTTCCGGCACAGCTCCGTTTTCGGTGAATCATGGTCAACCTAATTCTTATTGTTATCAACTTATAAACCTAATCAGCATTATGGTATATATTAAACCATTCCAAGGAATCAGACCCGTAAAAGACAAAGTCAAAGATATTGCATCACCGCCATACGATGTTATCAATAAGCAAGAAGCCAAAGAAATGGCAGGGGAAAATCAACTTTCATTCCTGCATGTGATAAAACCTGAAATAGACTTTCCGGATGATTTCAATGTGTATTCCCCTGAAATATATAAGAAAGGCAAAGAGAGCTTTGGAAAACTGATGGATGTGGGAATATTTAATCAGGATAGCAAGGATAACCTCTATGTATATGCACAAACCATGCATGGGAGAACGCAACACGGACTGGTAGCCTGTGCTTCCGTCAAGGATTATATGGAAGATGATATCAAGAAGCATGAGCTGACCAGGCCTGACAAAGAGGAAGACAGAATGAACCATATCCGGGTCAGTAATCTGAATTATGAACCAGTATTTTTTACCTATCCGGCCCACCAGCGAATAGATGAACTCATCGGGGAAGTCATCAAATCGGATCCGGAATATGATTTTATATCGGATGATGACATCACCCATACCTTTTGGATCATTGACAATGAGGATATTATTTCTGAAATACAGTCCATTTTTGAAAAGGAAATTCCATATACTTATGTGGCTGATGGGCATCACCGGACTGCTGCAGCGGCCCTGGTCGGGAATGAGCGTAAAAAAAATAATCCTGATCACAAAGGAAATGAAGAATATAACTATTTTCTGGCCGTGCATTTTCCGGATAATCAACTAAGCATCTTTGATTATAACCGGGTGGTAAAAGATTTAAACGGTCGCAGCGCTGCAGAATTCATGGATGAACTTGGCAAACGTTTTGACATAGAAGAAAAAGGTGATGAGGCCTATAAACCGGCTCGTTTGCATGAATTTTCCATGTACCTGGAAGGAAAATGGTACAGGCTGCAGGCAAAAGAAAACACCTATGATGAGCATGATCCCATTGGAGTGCTGGATGTGACGGTACTGACCACGCAGGTGTTGGAACCTCTGCTTGGCATAACCGATTTGAGAAGGGATAAAAGGATTGATTTTGTTGGCGGAATCAGAGGATTGGGAGAGTTAAAGAAACGGGTTGATTCAGGAGAAATGAAAGTGGCCTTTGCCCTTTATCCGGTTAGCATGCAACAGCTGATCAATATTGCGGATACAGGCAACATCATGCCGCCCAAAACAACCTGGTTCGAGCCAAAACTTAGAAGCGGATTGGTGCTGCACAGACTGGAGTAACCATTTTGCCGGTGATGATTTAAACCATGCCCGAATCATTTATCAAGCTATTGAAAGCCGCTTGCTGGCCTCTTCTCAATGACAGCTTGGGGCAACAGATGATTCCCCCTTTACAGAATCTTGATTAAATCACAAGCCATGCCAGTATTTCCCATGATTGCAAAAACCCTCTTTGGATTGGAGGCGATATTGGCCGAAGAATTGGCTCAAATCGGGGGACAGGATATCAAACCTTTAAACAGGGCAGTCCGTTTCGAGGGAGACAAAGCAGTTTTATACAAAAGCAATTATTTAAGCAGAACAGCCCTGCGTATTCTGAAGCCAATTACCTCATTCAAGGTTTTTAATGACAGACAGTTATATAAAAAGGTGCGGGCTGTTGACTGGAACGGGTATTTTAATCTCTATCAAAGTTTTGCCGTTGAATGTGTCACGAACAGTGATGTTTTCAGGCATTCCAAGTATGTGGCATTGAAAGTCAAAGATGCCGTCGTTGACCAGTTCAGGGAAAAATACGGGGAAAGACCATCCGTCAATACGCAATCACCAGATATACAGATCCACATCCATATTTCGGATAAACAATGTGATGTGATGTTGGATGGATCAGGAAAATCTCTTGACAGGCGGGGATACCGGACGGAAAGTACGATCGCTCCAATCAATGAAGTCCTGGCTGCCGGTATGCTAACCATGTCCGGCTTTATGGGTTACGGACATATGATTGATCCCATGTGTGGATCGGGCACCATCCCCATTGAAGCGGCCATGATGGCTGCCCACATTCCACCCGGCCGTTTGAGGAAGTATTCTTTTGAAAACTGGCCCGACTTTGACCATTCCCTCTTTCAAAAAATTAAAGCAGAAGCTGAAGAAAAGATCATCTCCCCGGAAAAAGAAATACTGGGAACAGATAATGACCCCGATGCCATCGCCATGGCAAAGGAAAATGCGAGAAGGGCAGGGGTATATGATTATATCAGCTTTCAGCAACTGGACTTTTTTAATGCCGAATCAAATACAAAAGAGGGGTTGGTGATGATGAACCCACCGTATGGGGAGCGCATTAAAAATGAAAAGATGGCGGAATTTTATAAAAAAATCAGTGATCAACTGAAAAAGGAATTTACTGGTTTGGATGCCTGGATAATCAGTTCGAATCCGGAAGCCATGAAGCATTTCAGACTCAGATCCTCCCGTAAGATTAAAGTATTTAATGGGCCCCTTGAATGTAAGCTATACAAATTTGAATTATACAAAGGAAGCAGGAAAAAAGCCTAAATTATATTATTTTTGAATTGCTGAATAAAATGAGGATATTCAAATGACTATCAAAGATAATCTAAAATCCCTGTATGAAGAAATGCCTGATCAGGTGAAACTGGTAGCCGTGTCCAAGACCAAGCCACCAGAAATGATAAAGGAAGCCTATGATGTAGGACAAAAAATCTTCGGCGAAAATAAGGTGCAGGAAATGGCGGCAAAAAATGAGCAACTGCCCGGCGATATTGAATGGCATATGGTTGGGCACCTTCAAACCAATAAAGTAAAATATATTGCCCCCTTTGTGTCTTTGATTCATTCGGTGGACAGTTTTAAGCTGTTGAAAACCATTGATAAAGAAGCCAAAAAGAATCAACGGTTGATTAGTTGCCTGCTACAGGTTCATATCGCAAAGGAAGAAACCAAATATGGATTTGCTGCTGAAGAAATAAAAGAAATTTTGAATTCAGAAGAATATAAGGAGCTGTCTCATATCAAAATCATTGGATTAATGGGGATGGCAACTTTTACAGAAGATATGGAATGGGTGCGGGATGAGTTTAAATACCTGGCTGACTTAAAAAATAATTTGAAAAATGATTATTTTGAGAAAGAAAATCATTTCAAGGTTCTTTCTATGGGCATGTCAAACGATTACCATGTAGCCATAGAAGAAGGCAGCACCATGGTGCGTATTGGTTCATTGATTTTTGGGGCAAGAAATTACCATTAACCTAATAAAGAAGGCATGATTAATTTAGAAACCACTTATCTGGGATTGAAACTTAACAATCCTGTTGTTGTAAGCAGCTCAGGATTAACAAATTCCATATCTAAAATAAAACAAATGGAATCGCATGGGGCAGCAGCCATCATCCTGAAGTCGCTATTTGAGGAGCAAATTAATTATGAAGTAAAAAGCCTGGAATCTTCGAGTGATTATCCCGAAGCTGCTGATTATATCAGAAACTATACCCGCGCGTATTCAGTGGAAGAATACCTGGATTTGATACGCGCTGCAAAAAAGGAAACCAACATACCAATCATTGCCAGTGTTAATTGTGTAAGTGCTTCTGATTGGGTGGTTTTTTCTTCCAAAATTCAGGAAGCAGGCGCCGATGCCCTGGAATTGAATGTGTACTTTTTACCGAATGACAAGAACCTGGCTTCCGAAAAATACGAGCAGCTATACTTTGAGTTGGTCGGCAATGTACAGCAATATATTTCTATCCCGCTGGCGGTAAAATTGGGAAACCAGTTTACCAATCCCGTTGGAATGGTCAACAGGCTTCAATCATCAGGCGTTCAGGGCGTAGTATTGTTCAACCGTTTTTACGAACCGGACATCGATATCGATAACCTGAACCTTACTTCAGCTGAGGTTTTTAGTTTGCCTGAAGATTTAAGGACTTCCCTCAGGTGGGTGGGCATCATTTCAGATAAAGTAAGCAATATTGATATTGCTGCCTCGACAGGTATCCATGATGGCAAAGCAGTTATTAAGCAGCTTTTGGCCGGAGCCAACGTGACGCAAATCTGTTCCACCTTGTATAAAAACGGCCTGGGACAAATAACCAATATTATTGAGGAACTAACAACCTGGATGGATGCAAAAGGATTTCAGGAAATTGATAATTTCAGGGGTAAGATGAGCTACAAAAAGATACAGGAACCGGAACAATATGAACGGGCTCAGTTCATGAAATATTTCGCCAGTATTTATTGATGAAACCCTCATTAAATATCGCCTGCTGCCAGTAAGCCTGCCAAATTTCGCCAAACATTTTTAATTAGTGGTGCTGAGAAAACGTAAATAACTGCGTCATGCTCGCCTTAAGCACCAGTCATTTTCGACTAGTAAAATCCCGTTACTTAAGCCTCGCATGCCTTGTTCTTGATGCCTTCTTAAAACCACTTTGGCATAATTTGTTAGTTTTCTCAGTGTCACTTTATCATTCAAAGATGGTTTCCTTAATGTTACCTTAAAAAAAGATAGCTTTCTTACATACACCATATATGTGTAAGCAATTGTATTTAAGCGTTTTAAATGCAACTTACCCCCATTTTAGAATAATTGAATGATTTTCTGATTTTTTAGCAAAAAGTGTTTAAATATTGTTGATAAAAACATTGTATAAAACATAGTTTAATTATCTATAAATCAAATATGTTTATTATATTTGGATAGCCAAAATTTAGCGAGGAAAATTCCTGAATGCAAGGTAAAGATAGAAGGGAAGAAATTCATACCGGTAAAAATTTGATTTAACTTTTGTTTTTCAAATATATAATCAATTTTAAAACCAACTTTTGTGTTTCAAACCGTATGGAGCCCTCATGGTTGCCTCATTGCATTTTGTGCACGATAGTGAATGAGGGGTTCATACCGGTAAAAATTTGATTTTGAAAAATGATTTTATCATAAAGGGGGTTTGTGCTATGTCATCATTTAGCATGAAGAGGGAATTTTTATAATGATTTAATAATATAAATATAAAAGATTAATGAGCAAAGAGGAAAGAAATGAGTTAAAGTCCAACGGGGGACAGTCATCTGAGTATTCTGCCGAACACATTCAGGTATTAGAGGGATTGGAAGCGGTCAGAAAAAGGCCTTCCATGTATGTTGGTGATGTAAGTGATAAAGGATTGCATCATTTGGTTTACGAGGTACTAGATAATTCCATAGATGAAGCGCTTGCAGGTTATTGCGATATCATTGATGTCACCATCAATGAAGATTCTACCATAACGATTTCCGATAATGGAAGGGGAATCCCGGTGGATTATCACGAAAAAGAAAAGAAATCGGCCCTGGAAGTGGTGATGACCGTCTTGCATGCCGGGGGTAAATTTAATAAGGATTCATATAAAGTATCCGGAGGATTGCATGGTGTTGGTGTTTCCTGTGTCAATGCCCTTTCGGAGAAGCTCACGGCTACTGTTTACCGGAATGGCATTATCTATTATCAGGAATACAGCAAAGGTAAGCCGCTGACTGATATAAAGGAAATTGGTAAATCTGAAAAAACGGGTACTGAAATCACCTTTATCCCTGATAAAAGTATTTTCAGTACGACAGATTTTAAATTTGAAATATTGGCTGCCCGGTTAAGAGAACTGGCTTTTCTGAATAAAGGCATCCGTCTGAAAATCACCGATAAAAGAGAACTGGAAGAAAACGGCAATGGCAATGGGAATGGTGATGATGGCAATGGTCATGAAAAGAAATATATGACCGCCGAGTTTTATTCCAAAGAAGGGTTAAAAGAATTCGTGCAGTTTCTGGATGCAAACAGGGAAATTCTTACTGTGGATGTGATAAACATTGAGACGAAAAAGAATAACATTCCGGTAGAGATAGCCCTGCAATACAATACTTCTTTTTCGGAAAATATTCATACATACGTCAACAACATTAATACCATAGAGGGAGGCACCCATTTGGCAGGTTTCAGAAGGGGACTGACCCGTACACTTAAGAATTATGCTGAGAAATCAGGCATGCTCAGCAAATTAAAATTTGACATCAGCGGGGATGATTTTCGTGAGGGACTAACGGCAGTGGTTTCCTTAAAAGTGCAAGAACCTCAGTTTGAGGGACAGACAAAAACCAAGTTGGGTAACTCTGAATTAATGGGAGCGGTGGATCAGGCATTAAGTACGATGCTTGCCAATTACCTGGAAGAAAACCCAAAAGATGCCAAAACCATTGTTCAGAAAATCATTTTGGCTGCCAACGCCAGGCATGCCGCTCGCAAAGCCAGGGAGCTGGTGCAAAGAAAAACGGTGCTTTCCGGATCCGGATTGCCCGGGAAATTGGCAGATTGTTCTGAAAATGACCCTTCAAGTACTGAAATCTTTTTTGTAGAGGGAGATTCTGCAGGGGGGACCGCCAAAGCTGGAAGGGACAGGCGTTTTCAGGCCATTATGCCGCTTCGGGGAAAGATCCTCAATGTAGAAAAGGCCATGCAACACAAGATATTTGAAAATGAGGAAATAAAAAACATTTTCACAGCCCTGGGGGTTACCATCGGAACGGAAGAGGATAGCAAGGCCTTAAATATGGAAAAACTGCGATATAATAAAATCGTTATCATGACAGATGCTGATGTGGATGGCAGCCATATCTCCACCCTTATCATGACTTTCTTTTTCCGGTATATGATTGATTTGATAAAAAACGGACACCTGTATATCGCTACCCCGCCATTATACCTGGTAAGAAAAGGGAAGGAATTCAGGTATTGCTGGAATGAAGAGGAGCGATTGGCAGCCATCGAAGAAATCGGAAAAGGAAAAGATGGAAATGTAAGCATTCAACGATATAAAGGACTGGGCGAAATGAGCGACATTCAGCTTTGGGATACCACCATGAATCCTGAGACAAGGAAACTGAGACAAGTGACCATCCAGAGTGCTGCGGAGGCAGATCATATTTTTTCCATGCTGATGGGAGATGAAGTGCCCCCAAGAAGGGAATTTATTCAAAAACATGCAAAATATGCAAATATTGATGCTTGATATTGGTTATTATATTAATTTTTAATAATTTGCGCCGGAATAAGTCCTGAATAACAGGAATCGATAATAATGGCCCGGGCATATTAAAAATGTCATCATGGATAATGAAACTGAAATATGGAAAGATAAAACGTTTTTGGTAGCTGAAGACGAAACGTCCAATTATTTATTTATCAAGGAAATTTTATTTGAATCCGGTGCAAATGTCATCTGGGCGAAAACGGGAAAGGAAGTACTGGATATTGTTAAAGAAAAAAAAACAAGCATTGATTTGATTCTTATGGATATCAAGATTCCGGAGATTAATGGAATTGAAGCGACTAAAATCATAAAGGAAGCCGATAAAAATATCCCCATTGTTGCGCAAACAGCCTATGCCATGGAAGAGGACAGGGACAAATGTTTAAACGCAGGATGTGATGATTATGTCGCTAAACCAATAAACATTGAGGAATTTTTAACCATCATTAAAAATGTTTTAGAGAAGTATGCAAGCCGCAAATGAAGTCTATCAGTTTCTTAATGAACTTGACATCCCCTTCAGAATTCACAAACACCCGCCGGTAAAATCAGTGGAAGAAGCATTAAATTACTGGAAAAATATTGATGCCACCCATTGTAAAAACTTATTTCTCCGTAATCAAAAAGGCAACAAGCATTACCTTTATATTACCTTTCACGATAAGGTCATCGACATAAAGGATCTTCAGGAAAAAATTGGCAGTGGAAAATTGAGTTTTGCTTCTGAGCGCAGACTGGAGAAATATTTAGGCCTTGAAAAAGGAGCTGTATCACCGTTCGGTTTGTTGAATGATACCGATGACCACGTTTTGGTATATATTGATGAGGGACTCAAAAGTTCGAAACAGATTGCTTTTCATCCGAATGTCAATCATGCCACCATCCAACTGTCCTTTGAAGATTTTATCCGGTTTCTGGTAAAAGTGGGCAACCAATACCAGTTTCTGCCCATATATTGATATCATGGGTTCGGAATAAATATCAATGTAACCGGCTTCATTATTCGATCACCGTTTTTATTCATAACATGTATCTCGGAGGCAGTATGTCAGGCAGTTATCTTTTGTTATAGCCAGGATGCCAGGCCGTTACCCTTTCCTTCTGATTTTGATGTTCAGGTAGGCCATCATAACGGTCATGACCGGACTGATAAGGTTGAAAAAACAGTAAGGAAGATAACTGAAGGTGGAAACCCCCAGCACCCTTGATTGGGTGGCGCCACAAGTATTCCAGGGAACCAATACGGAAGTCATGGTGCCCGCATCCTCCAGTGTTCTGCTTAACACTTCTGGTTTTAGCTTATGTTTGTCATACGTATCCGAATACATGCGACCCGGAACTACAATGGCCAGGTATTGATCCGAAGCCGTTACATTAAAGAAGATACAGGAGACGACTGTGGATAATACCAATGAACCCGTTGAGCGGGTGAGACTGATGATGCTTATCGTTATCCGCTTTAACAGTCCGCCGGATTCCATTACCCCGCCAAATACCATGGCAGAGAGGATCAGCCAGATGGTGTTAAGCATACCAGCCATTCCTGATGTGTGCAACAGTTCATCAACAATCTTATTTTCCGAATGGATGTTAATTTCACCAAATATGGATTTCATGACGGTCACATATGACTGCTCCGCATAATTATTCAGATTCTCCGATACGCTACTGATGATTTGCGGCTGAAAGATGATGGCAAATGCTCCCCCAAGCAGTGTTCCAATCAAAAGGGAAGGGATGGGGGGCACTTTTTTCAGGATAATGATGATCAATATCACCGGAACCAATAATAACCATGGCGTGATGTGAAATGTCGCTGATATGCTGCGGGCTACTGCATCGACATCCAAAGGGTATAAAGCATGAGAACCGGAGAAACCCATGATGCTGAATATAACCAGGGTGATGACCAGTGAAGGGATGGTGGTGTAAAACATATACCGGATGTGGGTAAACAAATCAGTGCCCGCCATGGCAGGGGCCAGGTTGGTGGTATCAGACAAAGGAGAAACTTTATCACCGAAATATGACCCTGATATAATGGCACCGGCAACCAACGGTTCAGGCATTCCCAGTGCTTTGCCAATGCCCAGCAATGCTATGCCAATGGTCGCTATGGTGGACCATGAACTTCCAGTGGCAACAGATACAAGGGCGCAAATGATTACGGCAGCCAGCAGAAATATTTTGGCATTCAATATTTCTAGTCCATAAAGAATAAGGGCTGGAACCACCCCGCTGATTAACCAGGTGCCGGCCAGCGAACCAATCAGAAGCAGAATTAACATGGCCGGCATGGCAGTGCTTATGCTGCTGATGATCTGATTTCTTATCGAGATCCAGTTTTTTCCCTGACGGATGGCTATGATACCGGCAATTCCGGCTGAAAGCAACAAGGCAATCTGATTGGAACCGGACAAAGTCTCATCCCCGAAAAAATAGACGTTCAGAAGAAGCAACAAAATCAGAAGAAGCACTGGCATGAGGGCCTGAAACAATGATGGCCGGGAATTATTATTCATAAGCATTCTAATTTATTAATTTATTGGAATTAAATTTAATTTTGGTTTAATGATTTTCTAATTTTGTTCATTAAGCAGTTATGATAAATTTAGTTAACTTAGCATTAATATAATTGCCATAAAAAGTCAGGGTTTTTTTAATTGCAAAAAACTGCGTCAAAGATATGGATTTAGATTATGATTTTTTCGGCATCGATAAACATTTAATGTACCCAAAAAAAGGAAGCCTCCTTATCTCTGAACCTTTTTTGCAGGATACCTATTTTAAACGATCCATTGTGCTGATTACCGAGCATAATAAGGAAGGATCTGTGGGATTTGTACTCAACAAGCCCACCAAGTTAACCATCAATGAAGTCCTGGATGATTTTCCATCTTTTGATGCGGATATTTCCATTGGGGGACCTGTGGCGACAAATACCATTCACTTTTGCCATACCCTCGGGGAAGCCATTCCCAATACCGTTAAAGTGGTTCATGGCATATACTGGGGTGGTGATTTTGATGTATTGAAAGACTTAATCAAAAATGATGTGGTGGAAAAAGATCAGGTCAGGTTTTTCATAGGATATTCAGGATGGGGAGTCGATCAACTCGAAAGGGAAATCACTGAGAATTCCTGGATTGTTACCGATGTAAAATCCAAAAACATACTCGACTATTCGTCAAAAGATTCCTGGAAAATCATTTTAAGCCGGTTGGGTAAAAAATATAAGATATGGTCAAATTACCCGGAGAATCCGGTCATGAATTAATCTTGTGAATTGCTTTCTTCATTAAAAGCCATCTTATTGATTTGGTTGGTGAGCTTAATGGCCATGGAGTTGTAATATCTTTTTTGTTTAAAAGCCACTACCCACCGAATCCCTGATACTGAATTCACCAATAACACTTCATCCACAGTAAGCATATCCGTAATGGTTAATTTTTTGTTCTCGTTGATGTTTAATTTTAGCTCGCCGGCGGCTTTTAATGCGATGGTTCTCATGATATCTACTGAACAGCCATCAGAAATTGAAGGGGTAAACAGCTTGTTTCCGGCAATTAAAATAATATTGGAATGAATGGTTTCAATGATGTGATTATGCTCATTGAGAATAACACAATCATCGATTTTGTGATTTAGTTTGTATATCCCGGCGAGCACATTGACCAGTGGTTGTGTATTTCTGATCCCGGAAAGCATGTTGACGTTTTTTTTATGTTCAGAATACACATCGATAATGAGCCCTTTTTTATTCAGGGTATAATGGCCATCTTCCAGTGGAGATGCCGTAATCATGATATTGATGTCCTTTTCGGCTTTTTCATAATTATCATCGTGAACCCTGAAAATGATGACCTTAATCACTGCCCCTAAAAATATTTTATTGGCATTCAAAAGCCGCTGAATCTTTTCTTCCATATAGTTCAGGGAAAAATAACCGGGCCTTTTCATTTTTAGTAGCGCCATATTATCGGTGATGTTCAAAAAATGGGCTTTGAAAAATTGTACCTTGCCGGCAGAGGCATGCATCAGTTCTTTTATGAAATCATAGGAGCCGATATAGGAAACCGGGACCAATGCATTGGCTTTTTCCTCTCTCATGAATTCGCCGTTAAAACAAACAAATTTATTGTCGTTCATAGAATGATTTGATTTACAAAAGACTGTATGTTTTGATTGGGCTTTACCAGATGGGTATGGACACCTGCCTTTTTACCGGCATCAATATCCCTTTCCGCATCGCCAATAAAATATGACCGGTTCGGATCAATATCAAACCTGGCCATGGCTTTTTCCAGCATCAGTGAGTCCGGTTTTCTGCACAAGCAGTATTCGTTGGATGGATGATGCGGACAATAATAGATTTCGTCAATGACCAACTGATGTTCCCGGAGCAACTTGCACATATGCTGATGGAGTTTTTCTACATCGGCTTTGGAATAACGATTTCTTCCGATACCCCCCTGGTTTGAAATGACGATGATGAGGTATCCGTTTTTTTTTAATAATCCGATGTTTTCAATAATGCCTTCCACAAATTGAAAATCCTCCATTCTAAAGGTATAATCACCCCTTTCCATGTTGATGATTCCGTCCCTGTCAAGAAAAACCGCTTTGTTCATTCAGCCAGGCATTTTATTTGTCAATGGGTAATTCCAACATATGTCCATATTTTTGTGATGCATGTTCATTTCACTTCTCCATTTGATTATTATATCCCTTTTTCTTCCATTGCATACCATAAATGATGAGATGTTCATC
>CAYFUP010000013.1:0-27583 GCA_964346235.1 uncultured Bacteroidales bacterium
GGTGCTTAAGGTGAGCATAACGCAGTTATTGACGTTTTCTTAGAGCCACTATTTATCTTTGATAATTTTGGGGATAATATTGACCCAGTCATCAAAATCATTCAGGCTCTCTACCAGTATTAGTTCCTCGCCTCCGTTTTTGCGAAACAGGATATCATATTCATAGCCGATTTCAATGGTGGTCTCCAGACAGTCGGAAACAAAGGCAGGAGCCACCACCAGCAGTTTTTTAATGCCCTTTTTGCCCAAATCTTTTATGACACGGTCTGAAAAAGGCTCCAGCCATTTGTTGTTTAAACGGGACTGAAATGCCGTGGAGTATTCATTTTCATGAAGGGTAAGCTGTTCGGCCAGGATACGGGTGGTTTCATAGCAGGTGGCTTTATAGCAGAATTTACCATGTTCGGGCATTTCTTTCGCGCATTGGCATGAGGTATATTCCACATCGGGGTGGACCTTGTTGATTTGTCTCACCGGAAGTCCGTGATAAGAAAACAGCACATAATCATAATCCTCAGGGCCATAACTCTTTATCCGGTTTACGTAAGCCTCAATAAATCCGGGATGACTGTAAAACTGATCAATGAAATGCAGACGGGGCATTACATTCCATTTTCTGATCCGTCTCATGATATATTCATGCACTGAACCGGTGGTGGAAGAAGCATAATGGGGATAGAGGGGAAGTACGGTTATTTCTTCATGATGATTATCTTTTATTTCCTGCAATACTTCATTTAAGGAGGGGTTTCCATATCTCGCCGCACCATAAACCTTGTAATTCCGGCTAAGCATGAACTGAAGGTCGTCAACCAGTTTGTTGAGGTTGACAAGCAAAGGAGAACCTTCCCCTGTCCATAATTGCCGGTACAGCCTGGTGGATTTAGGTGCCCGGAAAGGAACAATAATTCCGTTTACCAATAATTTCTGAGGAAGCCAGGGCAGATCAATGACCCGCCGGTCATTTAAAAATTCAAACAAATATTTTCTTACGTAGCTGACTTCCGGCTTATCAGGGGTACCGACATTTACCAATAAAAGTGCTTTTTTCATACGAGATAAATATTAAGTTAAACTTAAGAAAAAATCGGCTGGAAAATACATCGCTAAACAAATTCAGAAACTCACCGGTATAGAAACCCGGGAAACCATTCTGGGGTATATACAACGGGGTGGTTCTCCTTCGGCTTATGACCGGATCCTGGCCACCCGCTATGGAGCGTTTGCCTCTGAATTGATTTTCAAAGAACAATTTGGTTCTATGGTGGCCATGAACTGTGACAAGTTAAAAGCAGTGCCGCTTGAGCAGGTGAAGAATAAGTTAAAACTGGCAGAGGCTGGCCATCCATTAATAAAGAAGGGCCGGGCTTTGGGAACATGTTTTGGAGATTGTAAGGGCAGCATTTAAAGTTCCGTTATTGATAATTTGTATAACTACACATGTGATTGCGATTGTATGTCTTAGTTATTCAGTTGCTTATAATACACGAGCTTGTGTGTTGTCAAGATAAGGATTTGTGGGCTATGCTGGACTCGAACCAGCGACTTCCACCCTGTCAAGGTGACACTCTGAACCAACTGAGTTAATAGCCCTTTGTGATTGCAAATATAATGAATTTTTGGTGTTCATCGATTCGGAAAAGGATTATTTCTTCCGGTAAAACAGTTCATTTAAATTGGTCGTCAGGGAGAAATGGTTGGTTGAACCGGCCAGGTGGTAGTTTGCACGGGCATAGCCAATATGGAATTTCAGAATCTTCAAACCAAAACCCCAGGAAATACCAACGGTGGAAGGCATGGACTCAATCTGAAGTTCTTTTCTTCTACGGGCATTGTACCCCACATTAAAATAAAAATTATTGAAAGGGGTGAATTCCAGACCGAAATTCATGTGCCTCAAAACCTTATCACCAAATTCATCGATTTTAGATGGTTCGCTTTCTTGACCCAGGTAACCCAGGTTATCGTTGACATCCGGCTCCTCGTAGGTTAAATCAATGGTTTCAAGGTGCTCTGCCATGATGATAAAGCGAAAAGGAGCATGCTCCAGCTTTTTGGAAATGGCCAGTTGTATTTCGAAAGGAAGTGGTTCCCGGTTGCCGGCGTAGTATGGTTTCAGCTGGATGCCCAGGTTTCGCATGACCATTGCTGCGGTGAATAATTGCTTTTGGTTATGGTAGGTAACACCAAAATCCCCAGCGATGCCGAATGACTGGTATTTTTCAAGAACGGAGTAAACGGGTTTTGCATTGAAGCCAAAAGTAAAAAAACTGTCGATGGGCAATGCCCATGTCATATGGGCAGCGTATTCCGATGCCGTGAAGTTGCCAGTAATGATGCCCTCCGGATTGGCGGCATCAAATTCTCCATGGTTCAAATATTGTAATCCAAAGGATAAGTTGCCCAGTTTTTTGCTTTTCATGGCATAAGCCACATAACCATTGTTGATATCCAAAAAATAATTCATATAATTGACGGAGAAATGACCGTTCATGCTTTCATTGAGCAATGAGGGGTTGTAAAAACAAAAATTTAAATCATTGTCCCTGACAGAAATGACCTGTCCGCCCAAGGAAGCAGCCCTTGATGAAACCGGCAGATTCAGGAATTCATAAGTGCTTGTTCCCCCGATTTGAGCAAATATTCGGATGGAAAAGAGAAATGCGGTTAAAAATAAAATCGTTTTTTGCATCTGGTTATCAAAACAATTAGTAAAATAACGCAATAATTCAAAAAGTATTATATGGGCTGAAATAAGACGCCCTCATGATATGATCGATATAAACTTGTTCACTGGCCGTTCTCCATGCTATCTGTTAAATGTTTTAAAAAGATGTAATCAGCCTGATTCACCCAATCTTTAAATGATTCCCGGCGATGGTTAACATTCGTTTTATTATCCAGTACAGCGGACAAGTTGAATTGTTTGCTGACAATTCCCGCTCCCGATTCCAGGGCATCTTTTGCATTGCATTCCTGTTCGTAGTGATTCTGGTTGGGCCTGACCATTACCGGTTTCCCCAGAAAAAGGGCTTCCACAATCGATTCAAATCCGGCTGTGCTTATATATGCCGAGCAATCTTTAAAACAGGAAATGAAGGCATGATAATCTATTTGATGAAAATGGATGTTTTTATGGTTTTCGGGAAGATAATCCTTTTTATCCCAGAATATATGAATTTCAGTGTCCGGATGATCTTTATGCCAGCTTAATATTTCCTGATGATATCCGGGATTCAGGATATAACCCAGTAAATACCCTTTATCTCCGGGATTTAAATCTTTGATAAACTGGCGAATCAAAGGGGGTGCAATAAAAAGCTTTTTACCGGGCAGGGATTTTTCCTGACGGTATGACAAAGCCAGCATTTTATCTGCTCCTAAGGCAGTCATTCGCGTATGCAGCCACAAAAAAAACCGCTGAAGGTTCAATTCTCCCGGGTGCTTAAAGGAAGGATGAAGAAAATAGTATTGATGGGCAATGGATATGGACAGAAATGGCTTATTCATGATAACATTGGCCAGTCCGCCCAGCATGTCATAAAAATTTATCACGGCATCCGGTTTTTCATAATCACAAATGCGCTTGATATGTATAATGCTTTTAATGTAAATGGGGATGCGAACGATATTATAAAAAAAAGAGGCAAGGATCCTGAGTTTTTTTTCATGTTTGTCGATTAAAAAATTGGGACTTTCGAAAGGAATGACCTTGTCTTTAAAGGTTTTATAAAAGTCTTCCGGAATGTTTCTTCGGGGACTGACGCCTATCAACACTTTTTGAACATGATGACTGCCTGAATTCAGCATTTCAGCAAGTGCAACGGATTGCGACATATGACCCCTTCCTTCTCCCTGTACAATGAATATGAAGTTCATAGCAACGATTTATATGGCGAAGGTAATTTATTTTTTTGATAGCATCTCTTCCTCTGTTAACAGTTCATCGTAATGGATAATTTTCCATTTGCCTTCATGATCTTCTGCCAGGGCAGTCAGTGATTCAACCCAGTCCCCCGAATTCAGGTAAGCAATTCCATCATAAGAATTAATGGAGGCGTGATGAATATGTCCGCAGATGATGCCATCGCAGTCCCTTGATTTCGCCAGCTCAACCAGGGTTTCTTCATAATTTGAAATGTAGGATACGGCAGATTTTACTTGTTTCTTAATGGCTTTCGAAAGGGAATAATATTTTAAGCCCTTTTTTTGCCGGCGGCTGTTATATCTTTTATTGAGCCAGAGCAGAAAAGTATAACCAATGTCCCCAAGCTTCGCTATCCATCTAAAATGTGTGGTGATGGCATCAAAAACATCCCCGTGAATCACCAAATACTTTTTACCAAAACTTTCATAATAATATTCTTTGGATATGTTTAAGTTTCCCACGGTAAACGGAATGACATTATCCAGGAAATCATCATGGTTGCCTCTGAGGTAAATCACTTCTGTGTTATGGTTGCCTATCATCTTGAGGATTACCCTGAAAAACCGGGTATGTTTCTTTTTCCACTTGCCTGACTTCTTCAGTTGCCAACCATCAATGATGTCGCCGTTGAGTAAAAGCTTTTCGCATGAATTGGCTTTCAGAAAACGAACCAGTTCTTTGGCCTTTGAATTGGAGGAACCAAGATGCACATCTGAAATTACTATGGTTTTATAATGATTCCGGGCCAGCATATCAGGTCATTGAAATGATTTTTACAAAATAAACAATTAATTGTTAACGAAAGATTAAATTTAAGTTATGTTCGCTTATGTTTTCAATAAGTTGATTGTAGCTTAAGGTGAGCATAACGCAGTTCTTTACGTTTTCTCAGAGCCACTACAGAAGTGCAAACAATTGTTTTTAAATGTCTTAATTATAGCTTAGAGCCACTAATTATTCGGAGCAGGGGAAATCAAAACCAGAACCCCAGGTTAAAATAATAGAGGATGTCTTTGTTTGTACCGTGCATGATGGTGAACTCAATTGGCCCGATAAAACTGTTGTATCCATAAGTGATTCCTGTGCCGTAGTAGATATTCAGGTCCCTAAACAGGTTCTCGTAATAATGAGCGGCCTTGCCAAGGTTTCCTTTCCATGTGATATATTGGTCTTCAAATACCTGATACTGAAAATTCAGTCCTGCTACCAGGGCGTTTCTTGCGGAGACTTCCAGGAATTCCAGTCCGGTGAAGGGTACCACTATGTTATTGAAATCCATCTTATTCAAGCCTCCGAAGTAGAGCAAATAGTCATTGGGGACAGACTGCCCCAGGATTGTCCCGGTAAAAAAGTCGCCTATGAAGGTGGCTTTATCATTCAGGGAAAGGGCATGATCATAAAAAAAAGACAACCGCAATAGATTGGGGTATTGAAACTTGTTGTTTTTGTCGATGTCAGTGGCATATTCCGTCCTGAGATGTATTTTATTTCCGCGGGTCGGATAGTACGATTGGTCATAAGAATCATGTTTATAATAAGCGTAAGCATTTAACATGGTATTGTTAATGGTCTCGAAATCAGGATCAGTTACTACTTCTTCAGAAATCCTGGATATGTCAGTTTTCACTCCGGTACCTACAGAAAAGTTATTGCTCACGTTGCTGAATCCCACCAGGTCGAGACTCAATTTTCGATAATCATATACGGCTTTCTTTCTGCCATCCTCGAACTCCGGGATTTCCAATATCTGGTTATGAATGGAAAAGCCGATGTCAGGAATAAGACCCAACTTCCAGTCTTCATTCAGCAAAAGCGTTTTACGTGGTTTCCAGCCTGTAAAAATCAGATACTCTGCTTTAATGTTCTGAAATTCACCCACCACCAGGTCAAAATTAAATTTCGTGCCTTTTAATATGGGATTGGTTATGGAAGCATTAAGCAGCAGGGAACTTCTGAAATCCCTGTCATAGTGCCCGCCAATCTGGTACAGATATTTGGATTTTTCTTTTGCATTAATGATTAAGGTCTTGCCGCTTTTATTGGTTTTCAAATGGTAGGTTGCTTTGGTAAAAAACTGGCTTCCATACATGCGGTTGATGGATTCTTGCAATTCATCTACAGTTACGTTTGAGGGGGTTTTTAGCTTCAGTTTACCCCTGACAAATGATTGGGAGACATTTTCTATCCCGGTTAATTCAATGTTTGTAAGGGTTATAAGCTCCTTTTTGGTGGCATCCAGCGTATCAGCTGTTTTGAGGTTATCTGAACGGTGATCAGTCAAAGATTGAAGGGCTTCGATGTTTTCTCTCGCAGCCAATTCTCCTTTGGCAATTAAGCGTTTAATATTATTGAATCCGGCAGCAGATATTTCCTGAATATCCGGGGAAATGAGAATGTCGCACAAATTTTGGTTTTCAAGGTTTTTATCATAAGCATGAATGAAAAGCGCCTGTTCGATGATGTTTCCCAGGGAGTTCAGCTCATCTTTGCGATAGGATTTAAATCCAAGGTTCACACCGATAATGACATCAACATTTCTTCTTTTCATTTCATCCACCGGAAAATTATTAACGATGCCGCCGTCCACCAATAGCTTTTCATTGATTTCAATGGGTGTGAAGATGGTAGGGATGGCGATGCTGGCCCTGATGGCGGTGGCCATGTTGCCGGAATCTAAAATAACTTCTTCCCCGGTTTCCAGATCAGTGGCATTGCAAAAATACGGGATGGGGAGATTGGAGAAATCGCTGACATCATGATAATCCCATGTCACGTTGGAGAGCATCAGGGATATGTTTTGTCCGGTGGAGAGGCCTCCTGGCAGGTTGATGTCTAACAGGTTGCTGGCAGGGAAAGAAAAGATAATTTTTTCCTGTTCCTGTTTTTCTCTGATGGAAAGGTTTTTCCTGGCAATATCGTTGCTAAACAAAGCATCCCAATCTCGGGAAAGGGCAAACTGCTCGATTTCTTCTGCACTGTAACCCATGGCATACATTCCGCCAATTATACTTCCCATGCTTGTACCGGCTACATAATCAACCGGGATACCCAGTTCATCGATTAATTTCAATACCCCAATATGGGCAAGTCCTTTGGCGCCTCCTCCACTTAATACCAATCCAATTCTTGCTTTGCTTTCCTGACAGTGGGCTGTTTGAAGATGGTAAAAAAGAATAAATAAAAGAATTAACTTTTTATTCATTTCAATGTTTTATTTTATTGGCAGGTTTCAAAAATAGCCATAAATTAATGAATGATTGTTTAATTTATTATTAGATTTTTATTTTGTCAGAAGAAATGGATGAACAGCTGGAGCAGGAAAAGCTTAGATTTAAAAGAAGCCTTCTCTTTCCTGTGTTTTTTGTTACTGTTTTGTGGGTCATCAAACTGCTGGAATATGCATTCAGGCTTGATTTATATTACCTGGGCATTAATCCGCTGAAGCTCGAGGGACTGATAGGCATCATTACCTCTCCCTTGATACATGGAGATTTTAAGCATTTGTTCAATAATACATTCCCTGTTTTGTTTTTATCCATTGCGCTATTTTATTTCTACCGGCCCATTCAGTTCAAAATCTTTATTCTGATATATCTTTTTACCGGAATATGGGTCTGGTTTGGTGGAAGGCCGTCCTTCCATATCGGTGCCAGTGGTATTATCTATGGATTGGCTTCTTTTCTTTTCTTCAGCGGCATCATAAGAAATGACGTGCGACTGATGGCCATATCCCTGATTGTCACTTTTCTGTATGGCAGCCTGATATGGGGAATTTTCCCTTTCAAAGAAGGCATTTCCTGGGAATCTCATTTATGGGGTGGGGTGGCAGGTTTTATTCTATCCATCTTTTATCGAAAGCATGGACCTCAGCGTAAGAAATTTGACTGGGAATATGAAGAGGAAGAAGAAAAATGGGAAAATGAAACTGATCAAAAAGAGAATAATCACTATTATGTTGTAACTAAAAAATGATTAAATTTGATAATCCATAAAACTTTACGCTTATGTTGTTAAAAGTCCATCCGGAAAACCCCAGTGAAAAGCAAATTTTAAAAGTGGTTGATTCACTCAAGAAGGGAGGCATCATCATCTTCCCGACCGACACTGTTTACGGACTGGGTTGCGATATCCATAATCATAAGGCAGCGGAGAAGATTTCCCAGTTAAAAAACATCAGACTAAAGGAGGCAAACTTTTCTTTTATTTGCCATGATTTAAGCCATATTTCTGATTATACCAGGCCAATTGACAATCCTGTTTTCAAACTGATGAAAAAGAACCTTCCGGGTCCTTTTACTTTCATACTGCATGCCAGCAATAATGTTCCGCGGATTTTTCAAAGCAAGAAAAAGACGATAGGAATCCGGATCCCGGATAACCCGATTCCTTTGAAAATAGTGGAATATTTAGGAAATCCGATCATGACGACTTCCATTCTGGATGATGATGAAGTGTTGGAATACACCACAGATCCGGAGCTCATTTTTGAAAAATACAATAAACAGGTGGATATCGTTATTAAAGGAGGCTATGGCAAGAATGTCCCGTCAACCGTGATCGATTGCACAGGGGAAGAAATAGAAATTGTTCGCCAGGGAGAAGGAGAGCTGGTATATACCTGAACCTAATTAGTGACTATAAGAAAAATAAAAAATTATTCTAAAGTGGTTCTAAGAAGGCGTCAAGAACAAGGCATGCGAGCCTTAATTGCCAGGAGTTTACTGGTCGTGAATGACTGGTGCTTAAGGTAAGCAAAACGCAGTTATTGACCTTTTCTCAGAGCCACCAATTAGTACCTGTCCATAAAGTCATGTGTTTGGATTAACTGTGTAATTTTTTAATTTTCAATGATCAGATGGAACATCGATGATGATATTCATGTTAGAACCACGAATTAGTGTTTTCCTCTTTTGAGGATGGCTGCATCAAGGTGCATAAATATGCCATGATCTCCTTCTGCGTTGATTGAATATTCAAGCCGGAAAGCCCGGTCATAATAGGTAACCAGATCAAATCCCAAACCAACGCTATACAACCATTTGTTTACCAGGGAATTTGAATTTATTTTTTGGAATGGATCATGCACATAGGCCAAATCAAAAAACAGATTGGAATAAATGGAGTAATGGATTTTGTTAAACTTTTCCAATGGGATGAGGTTGATGGTGGTCACTTTTTTGGGCAGCAACTCATATTTCAGGTTGTTTTTTGAAACAAAATAAGCCGGTCCGTCGATGACATAGTATTCATAACCATGAATCATGAGTCCGTAACCCAGGGCAGCTTTCTGATTGTATGGTATTTCCATGTTCATGCTGTGTTTCCACTTAATACCGGTGGAATAATACCATTTGCCTTTAAGCCTGTTATGGTAAGAAATGGTGTTATTCACGGTAAAATTGCTGTAATTCTCTGTCTCAAGGAGGTTTAAACCCTCCTTCGTTGCAGACAGTTCAAACAGGTATCCGGTTAACGGGTAATAATTAGAATTGCGCCGGTCCTTGATAAACCGGTAATTAAACAGTAAATATTGCTGAAACTCCTTTCCGTTGCCCAGGTAATTGGGGTTGAGCATGGCAATGGTATCAGAAATATTGATATTGTGGTATCCCAGGATAAACTGGTGGTGGTTATAAAATTGAGGCCTGAAATCAAGTCCGAGAGTTGACCGGAAGGCATTCCAGTGGTATCTGCCAAAAGATTTGTAATAGGCCGGTTCATTCTTTGTGGTGGTATAAGCCAGTTCATGCCTGCGGAAAAGATTGAAATCGGCCATGAATTTCAATCGCTGATTTTTACCGATGTTGGGTTGCTGAATGGAAAGGGCATACTGCTCTTTATATCCCAGTCTCGCTTTTAGGTTCAAGGCAATATTCCTGCCCCTGAAATTATTGTGGTCGATAAACATTCCATAATTGATGCGGGCTAAATCAGCTTCCCGGATAAAATTACTGAAATTCCGGTCGGCATGCTCGAAAATAGGAATGGGCCATATGTACCATCTTTCCTCCACCGCATAAGCGATATCGACAATCTTCTTTCCGGGATAAACCGAATCTATGGAATACCTGACATAGTTGAACAACGAGAGGTTTAAAAGATTCTGCCTGCTCTTTTCCATTAAAACAAATAATTCCCGGCTCATTAAAGAATCTCCTTCACTGAACATGATTTCCCGTATGATGATTTTTCGCTTCGTAAGCTGGTTTCCGCTGATATGAATGTTGTTGATATAGATGTAATCATTGTCGCCCACTTCATCCATGGCAAATGCAACTTTCCAGGATTTTCCTGACAGTATTATAATGGAGGTGAGGATAAAAACCTTCAACAGGTATTTTGTCATTGTTCGCTAAATAAGTGAGCCGGAATGCAAATAAACAGGCTTTAAGATTACGGTTAAAATTAAAAAATATTTTATAAAAAAGAATACCATTTTTTTTGATAATAGTTTGCAGAATATTTTTTATTGGATTATTTTTGCATCTCCAAAAAATTCCTCAGTAGCTCAGTTGGTTAGAGCATCTGACTGTTAATCAGAGGGTCGCTGGTTCGAGTCCAGCCTGGGGAGCCAAGCTATTCCTTACGGAATGGTTTTTTTATTTATACAGCTCCAATTCTTTTGTTTGAAATGACGGGAATTTTAGCTGTTTTCTTCCGGAAAGGTTTTTTACGTGTTATTTTTTCTTAGAAATTTTAAATTCCACCCGCCGGTTTAATGCCCTGTTTGCCTCCGTATCATTGGAAGCCACCGGATGATCATTGCCCAATCCCTTGTATGAGATTCTTTTTTCCTCAATGCCTTTATTGATTAAATAAACCGCTACGGTCTTTGCCCGCTCAAGGGAAAGGCGGTAATTGTATTCATCCGATCCAAGCTCATCGGTATGTCCGGAAACCTGAATGAATAATTCCGGATGGGTTTGTAAATAATGAACCAGCTGATTTAATGGTTTATATGCCATTTTCTTTAGCTTGGATTTATCAAATTCAAACCGGATATCCCTCCATACCATTACCTGATTATTGACCAGGGTATCAATTAAAAAACCGGGTGCATCGGTCACTTCATTATTATCTTCTAAGGGGATCACATACACATCATCTATCAAATAATAGGCATATTCCAGGGGAAGTCCGTTTGACATGAGAATCCATGGTGTCAGGGAATCCGGGTTAAAATTTCCAAGAATGATATATGCCTCTGCGCCTTTGGCCTGGTAAACTTCAGATATTTCTTTCCAGCTGTGTTTATTGGATATGATATGGGTTTCCCCGGAAGGGATTCTTTGACGGGCCTCGATGGGCCCATTGAAAGTTCGTATGTCAGTTTTTTCATGGTTCAGTCCCAGTTCAATACCATTTATGGCATACCGGGAATTTTGTGCCAGGGCGACAGAATAAGATATGTAGTATTTTTTATTCTTTTCCATTGGTTTTTTCAACTTAGTCTGAATATATTCCCTCACCTGAACATTCGGGTAAGCAGATTTATATTTTCCTGAAATGATTCCAACATAACCGTTTCCGGTTTTAGCCCTAATATAGCCGGCCCAGTTGGACGGAACACCGGCGTCATAAGCACATGCGTTAAAATAATCCGGAGTACCGATGGTGGGCATCGTCCAGCTGTCCACAAAATATGATTTTGGAACAATGGTACAGTGAGGAGGGCAACGCCTGAACCTTTCGAAGCTGTGGTTGGGTACCAGGTTATTGCTGAGATCAATGCGGGTGTTCAGCTCAGGCAATTCTTTTTGCTGTCCTTTTGACTGGTAAACCGTCAAAGTCATCAGCATGGTGCATATAAGAAAAAAACTTGTCATGGTTCGCATTTCTAATGTAAACAACAAAAAAATGGATCGTTTAGTATAACAATCTATTCGTTTTTTTGATGAACCGCAAAACCATTGAACGGGTTCACGGACATGAGGCAGCAATTCAAATCAGAGATTCTGAGTATAACTCAATTGCTTATACCTTACATGGGATGGACAAGCAATAATCAGTTCAATGAACGTAAGTCAATTGCTTTAGCCTCAGATGTGATGAAAATCTTTATCGGGACAATGAAGCGGTACTTCAGGTTAAAATGGCTGCCTGCTAGCCGGTGCTTCTGATGAAACATTTGTCTGTTAACTTGTGCTTCTGTTCAAAAGACCTGTCTGCTCAACTCAACCAGGGCTTGTTTTTTGTATTCGGAAGGCACCAGGATGGATATGTTGTGCCTGCTGCCGCCGTAAGAAATCATACGCACCGGGACTTCCTCCAGTGCCTGGAATATTTCAACCGCTTCCTTCCTTTTTTCTGCAATCAGATCTCCCACGATACAGATAATGGATTGGTTCCGGTCAATTTCCACTGAACCGAAATTGCCTAATTCTTCGCAAATTTCATTGAGGTATTTGGAATTATCGATGGTCAGTGATACGGACACCTCTGAGGTGGTAATCATGTCAATGGGTATTTTGTATTTTTCAAAAACCTCGAATACTTTTCTCAGAAAGCCATAGGCCAGCAACATCCTGTCGGATTTTACTTTTATGGCGGTGATGTCATCTTTTGCAGCGATGGCTTTGATCCCTTCCCCCACTGCATTGGAGGAAATGATGGTTCCGGGGGCAGCGGGATTTAAGGTGTTTTTCAGACGCACGGGGGTATTGGTTCTGATACAAGGCAGAACCGAAGTGGGGTGCAGTATTTTGGCTCCGAAATAAGCCAGCTCGGCAGCTTCATCAAAAGAAAGATGGGTGACCGGTTTGGTGTTTTCTACATACCTGGGGTCATTATTATGCACCCCATCAATATCTGTCCATATTTGAACTTCTTCTGCCCTGATGGCCGAACCGATTAAGGTGGCCGTATAATCACTTCCCCCTCTTTTCAGGTTATCTGTTTCTTTTCTGGCATTCCTGCAAATGTAACCCTGGGTAATGTATATGTTATGGTTTTTATTTTGAGCGAGCAGCTTTTGCAGGGTATTTTCAATGTATGGAATATCCGGCTCGTTATCCTCATTGATTTGCATAAAATCAAGTGCCGGAAGCATCCATGAATTTGCCTGTATTTCTTCCAGGTAATAATGAAACAGGTGGGTGGATATTAATTCACCCTGTGCCAGCATCTCCTTTTCAACGCTTTCTGAGAATGTTTTGTCTGATAAGGATTTTATATGATTGAAAAGATTGTCTATCAGTTGATTACCCTTATTCTTTGTGTCAGGTTTTGAAAAAAGATTATCCACGACGTGGAGATATTTTTGCTCCAGGGAGGAAATAATTTCCTTGGCACTGAGGGGGTCGTTTTTAGATAACAATGCACCAATTTCCACCAGTTTATCCGTTGTGCCTGACATGGCTGATAGCACCACCAATACCGATTCTTCCTCTTTCATCAGCGAGGCAACTGATTTAATTCTGTCCGCGGTTCCGACAGAAGTGCCTCCGAATTTTAATACCTTCATAGTTTTATGATTCGATTATCTGAATGTGTTTTTAATATTTCCTGACTCTATGAAAATTAACCAATTATTACTGATTTTACGGCTGCAAAGATAGAAATATATGTGCAGGCTAAAAATTATATAACAAAAAGAACAAAATAAAAACAAAAAGTTATATATTTAACACCTTATTATAAAAAGTAAACCATGATCACTGTTTCAGAAGTGGTAGAAACCATTATTAAGCGCAAGCCTTTCATTGAAGGAGCATTATCAGAGGGATTAATCAACCTTTCATCGTTAGGGAGGCAGCTCAAACCGGAGGTGGAAGCCAAACTAAAAAAGGAGGTGAAGGAGGGAGCCATTGTGATGGCGCTTAAAAGACTGGCGCCATTGCTGGATATCCAGATGAATATTAAAATTAAAAACGTCCTCAGTCAGTTTGGAGATATCATCGTTCGTTCCAACCTGGCCGTTTATTCGTTTAAAAACTCCGACAGCCTGATTCAAAAGCAAAGCAAGTTGCTGAAGCACATCAGCATGCGTAAGGAGATTTTTCATACCATATCAAAAGGGGTTTTTGAAACCACCATCGTTATCAGCGACATGATGGGTTCGGAATTAATGGATATTTTTCAAAACGAAGAACTTATCTCAAAAAAAGAAAAGCTGTCTTCCATCACCATCAAACTTCCCAAGGAAAACATAAAAATTTCCGGTTTATATTATTTCATTTTTAAAAAAATTGCCTGGGAGGGTATTAACATTCTGGAAGTAATATCAACCACCAATGAGTTTACCATTATCCTCGGAGATGATGACGTAGATCTGGCCTTTTCAGTTTTAAAAAATATGAACCACTCAAATCCTTGATTTCGGGAGAACTTGGCAATATTTTTGCAGTTGGGTTTATATACACAACAGAGGCATCATTGAAAAAAACTTTTGACGATTCACAATTTTATTATTTCAGTCATGGTTATATTACCAGGATTGTACCATGATGTATGATTAAACCGGATGATTAAAATGACCATAAAAAGGATTGCATATTTTTTTATTATATTGCTGGTTATGCTGAGTATCTCGTGCAACCGCAAAAACAAAAACATTATTCCGGAAGACAAGTTTGTCGATGTGCTTGTTGATATTCATCTCATGGATGCTACCCTGAATAACCACTATATCCGCTCAAATCTCAAGGAAAACAAAATTGACGTCTATTACTATTCGCTTTTTGAGAAACATGATATCACCCGCGAGCAATTTGAAGCCTCGGTGGAATATTATGTGGATAATATTAAGAAATACAAAGATGTTTATGCTGAAATAACCAAGAAGCTCAGTCAGATGGAAACAGCTGTTCAGCAGTAAATGTAAGGATTCATCTTCTGAGAAATCAGCAACAAAATGTATTCGTTTTGGTTGGGAATATACACTAAACGGCCGATTTTATATGCATTTCGAGAACGATAGGCTCTATCATTAAGGGAGGCTTCAAAAAAAATCCAATTAATTTTTTCAAAATCATCTTCATGTTGCAACTAAGTTATTAGAATTAGAATTAAATAACTAAAAATGGTTGTAAAATGAAGACAAGAATGTTAAAGATCGGTTTTGCCCTTACCGCAATGCTACTCATTATGCCGGTTCACGGGCAATTATTCACACAGTTTAAGGAAGAAACGGTGAATTACACTTACCTGCAGTTTCCGACACAAAAAGAGCGGAAATCCGCTGCTGAATTTGAGATTATCACGGAGAACATGCTTGGAAAGATGGCCAATAAAGTCATAAAGAATGATGCCATTGCCGGGGCATTGACGCAAAAAGGGGGTGTTCTTGGCGCTGAATCTGATGAGAGCAGTCAACCCATGGGATTAATACCTGCTGTATTTTCCACTGACGGAGACATTAAAGTAGAAGTAACCTTTACACCGGGATTTAAGACCAAAGAGACCATGGATGTTCCAATCGAAGTGTATAATAAGGATGCTGATGAAAAGGAAGTGGAGTTGCTTGCTTCCTTCAAAGTATTTGGTCTTCCTGATAAAGAATTGCTTTATACCCAGGATCAGGTTTACATTAATTCTTCCATTTCACAGACAGCTTTTACAGCAGGCGGTGAGACCCGCATGAATGAAGAAAAAGGCATTGTCAGAAGCTGGGCCAAGAATAAAATTTTCATGATGTACGGTCTCGGCAAAAGAACAGTGGAACTGCCTGTTTACAGAATAAAACAGGATAACAGGGATGATAAAAACAAGGCCAAAGAAATGCAGGAAACCTTGATGTCATGTGCTACCACTTTACTTAAAAACCGAAAGGGAGAAGAATATGAAGCAAAGGTGGATAAGTGCATCAACTATTACAATGACATGCTGAGGAAATATCAGCCTGGCACTGAAAAGCAAAAAGAATCTTTGGTCACCGATAAAAATGTTTGGTGTTTGTATCACAACCTCTCAGTGGCTTATACCTTATTAGGCAACAAAGCCATGGCCCTCCAGTTTATGGAGAAAGGCGTGGATATAGGCATGCCGAAAGCCAAAGATATAATCGGAAGAGACGGGGAGAAAAAAGGCAGTTTTACTTTTGGCATATATCATGGGGCAGCCCCCTTATCCCAGCTAAGAGACGTAACCACCAGCTACTTTAAAGGCCTGGATAACATGAATCCGGTTTTCGTAGAATTGGTTACTTCCAAAGACGATATTTTTCAGTCTTCCCGGATAGCAAGAGAATGGGCAGGCAATATCATGCTTTCAGAAATGTTTGGCTATGATGTTCCAGTCAACTTTGTAAGTGCATCCAATGGAAATGATTCAAAACCCAGTCTGGTTTCAGGCACCATTAATGGAAATGGTGAAAAAGTCAATTATACATTCAAGAAACAATTACTGAGTTTCTTAACACATAAGTATAACCTCAAAGCGTCAAACAGCGATTTAAGTCGTACTACCAAACAACATTATTCAGACTATAATTTCTTACCGGCCTATTATGATCTTACCGGGGGCTATTCCCTTTACATTGGAGATAAAAACTATGCAAACCTGGTATCTGGTACTGAATTTAAACCAGCAAAAAATGCTGATAAAACAAGATATTGGATAAATGCTGATTTTCAGTATGACTATAACGGCGATATCCTGGTAAAGGTTAATATGCTTAAAGATAAATTTTGGTTTTATAATTATGTAAATCCAAATGAATCAGAAACCTTAGGTCATACCGAGATTCATGCCAGGATAACGCATGATGAAAATTATAATGTAAAATCTGTTGAAATCGAAACATCCGAAATAGAGCGGGATAGAAAACCTAAGTTTTTTGAGGCTTTTCTGCAGAAGAAGGTTGCCCCTGGTGATCCGCTGGAAACAACAGAAACTGTGAATGAGACAACCAGCAAGAAATTGATTTATAATGACTCGGAAGTGAAAGTGGTGAAAGATGGAAAAACCCAAAGCATGAGTCTTGCCCGGCAAAAAAATGACAAGGGAGATTGTGTTAAGATGTCGATTGGCGACTGCCAGGTTGAACGCAATTATACCTATTAAACAACCTGAATAGCTGTAAAGAAAACAAAAAAATTATGAATAATAACAATTAATCAGATTAACAATGAAACAATTAAAATTATTTCTTTTTTTAACCATTATGTTGGCGGGAATTTTTTCCTGCAGCGATGATGAGGATGACAATGGTCTGACGGGTATTATGATGGACACCCTTGGTGTAACTACTTCAAGCGTTACCATTCAATGGGCATCACTGCCTTCCCAGTATTTCATGGTGAAGGTTTATGAAAGCAGTGATGCAGATGAAGTATTATTGGTGGACATGTTAGAATATGGCGATGTACCTTATACCATAGCCAATCTGGACAAAGAAACCAAATACACCATCGTGATGAGTGAAATCCTTTTCGATAAACTGGATGAAGACGGCGAATACGAGGATTTCTATGATGATTATGAATCTGCTGAAGATGTGGATGACATGCTGGATTTAATGGAAGATTATCAAGCTTATCTGAAACAGGCGGGAAAGAAAAAAATCACGACCCTTGCCGAAGGCGAAGATGGCGGTGACGGCGGAAACTATACCATGGCCGGCATGGCTGCACGCTGGCAGTCAAGCAGTGGGCTGTTTTATGAACTTAGTGAAGATGAAAGCGCTGTAACCGGACAATACAGCGAAGTTATGCAGGAAGATGATATTGAAGATGAAAATGCTACCTGGGAGATTACCACTGTTGAATGGACAGAAATGAATTTTCAAACGGGTGAAATGTCTGATGAATCAGGTAAAGGTATTAAGGTAACAGATAGTGAGGGATATTATACCGAGCTGCAAATACAAAGTAAAGATACTTTATACGACCATGATAACTCCAAAACTTACATAAGACAAGGTAGCAGTAACGGTGATGATGGCAGTGACGGAGATGATTCCGATGCCTTAAGTATTTTGGCGCTTTCTTTAGGTGATGGTGAAGAAATGGAAGACGGAATGCGAGGATGGGGAATTAACATGTCCGTTCAAGGGCCAGAAGATTTTTCGGCCAGTGCCGGTGATGAGGCTGAGATTACCTTATACCTGGGAACAGATTCCACTGATTTAAGCGTTGCTGATGGTTATCCGAAAGACTGGTCCATGGAAATGGGAAGTTCCAATTTTGTTGAATATTTTGAGGAAGATCCATCTGATGGCACCTATTACTGGCAAATTGAGGGAGAATTTACCATTGATGATGAGACCTCAACCCAAACCAGTGAAATGTATAATTTTTATGTAGGTAATCCCCATGATGATGGCAGTGATAATTCTCAATCAGATGTTTTGGAAATCAATGAATTAAGCGTTGCTGACGGTGAGGAATTAACAAAAGGAATGACGGATACCTGGACCATTTCCATGTCTATCAAAAGCATAGAAGGTTTCGTGAGTTTACAAGATAATGCCAATATAAAATTATATCTTGGCACTGACTCCGCAAATTTAAATCTGGTTGATGGATATCCTAAAGACTGGGAAGATAAGATGAATATTCAAAAACCTGTTGAATTTTTTACGGAAAATCCATCTACAGGTACCTACTACTGGCAAATAGAAGCTACATTTTCGTCTTTTACCGGGGATTATACAACCAAATCCAGTAAGATTTACAGTTTTTATGTAGAAAGTTCCGGCAATGGGGGTGATGAATCCACCTACACAATGGAAAATATGGCCGGTTTATGGGAAAAGTATTCAAATAATGAAGATTGGGCCTACGCCCTCAATCCTGATGGTACAGCGGAATTCAAATTGGGCAGTTCTGCCTCTATTGAACGGTATTATGAATGGACAATTGACGGCAATACAATCACGCTTGAAAAGAGCGGTGTCGCACCAATAGAATTATCTATCATAGATGACAACGGTACAACAAAGCTTGAAAAAGCCGGCGACAAGTATGGAATATACGACGGAATCTCACAAGATTATTTTGTTGGAACATGGTATTACGATAGTGATGGCGAAGGTGGGAGAGCTTTTGAGCTTGACGATGATGGAAGCTGGGGGTATGATTATGAGGACCTCACATGGGACGTCAAGGGCAACATACTTGTACTGGAAGGCGGTTCTTCGGTTGAATACTGGTATCCCTATAGAGGGATATCTGGAGAAAGGCTTCATAGCGGGCCCTTCTCTTACTCAATGACTGACGGGATTGTAGTAAAAAAATAAATAACTAGTTGTCAGGTTTCACCAACCTGGTGAAACTTGACATTTATTAATAATAACCACTAAACAGATTAACAATGAAACAATTAAAATTATTTCTTTTTTTAGCCATTATGTTGGCGGGAATTTTTTCCTGCAGCGATGATGAGGATGACAATGGTTCAACAGGAATTATGATGGACACGGTTGGTGTCGCCAGTAACAGCATTACCATTCAATGGGCATCATTATATACCCAGGATTTTTTCATCAAAGTGTATGAAAGTGAAGATGAAGATGAAGTGGTATTGGCAGACATGCTCGAACATGAGGATGCTCCTTTGACCATCTCCAATTTGAATAGCGAGACCAAATATACCATTGTGATGAGCGAGATTCTTTACGACAAACTGGATAAAGACGGGGAATATGAGGACTTCAATGAGGATTTGGAAGCGTCTGCAGATATGGATGACATGCTTGATTTGATGGATGATTATGAAGCTTATCTGAAACAGGCGGGAAAGAAAAATATCACGACCTCAAGTGATGGTAGTGGAGGCGGCGATGGTGCCGGAGATTTTGAGTTTGCACCACAGCCAGATGATGATTATGCAGGAATGCAGCTTGGCATGGTAAGCGGATCAGAGTCAGAAGTGTCCAAAAATCCGACCTGGGTGTTTAAAGCAGATGGTTATGCCGATTATTATGAAAACGGTGAAATGGTTACCGGGACAGAAGATACGCCCAACGGAAAACCCTGGAAGTATGAAGATGGCAAGCTCATCATTGCCGATTTTGAAGGAAGACCCATCCCGACCATAGAGCTGACTGAGCAGGGTGATGGAACGTTTACTTCCCAGAAGTTTGATAGCGACCCGGAAGCAGTATGGGAAAAGGATGCCGGAGCCACCGATCCTTCCGAGGTAGGAGGCGAATATACAAAAGATAACCTTGCCGGAAAGTGGTACAAGGATTATATAGGTAATGCAATATGGTATCAGTTTAACAGTGATGGAACTTATGAAGATTATTCGGGCAATTTAAGCGGCAACTGGGAGCTTGATGGCACAACCATTACCATGAGCGGTGACCTGCCATATACCTGGGAGATAATAGAGGAAAACGATGGTGAAGTAGTATTAGAGCGGGGAGGAGAAAACCTGTACTCCGAAGATGCTGGCGTGAACAATGGTGATGATGGCAGCGATGATGATGGCAGCGATGACGACAGCGGAGGTGACGATGATGATAATACCGGTGATTCAGAATATGACCAGGCAGTAAGCCTGCCAGGAGAAATTCAGATGGAAGACTTCATTTCCGGTGGAGAAGGGGTGGCATACCATGATGAAACTCCGGATAATGAAGGAGGCGAGTACAGAACGGATGAAGCAGTCGATATAGGAAGTCACAACGGAGGTTACAACGTGGGTTGGACCAAACCAGGTGAATGGTTAAAATACAATATAGATGTTCCATCTGCTGGTACTTATCATGCTGTGGTTCATTATGCACAAAACCTGCCTGAAGATTGTGAGATTTCTATTGAAGTAGATGGTTCAACCATCGTAAACAATCTGGTATTAACCAATACCGGCGGATGGGGTAATTATTCAGAAGCCACTTCTGAATCATTTACATTAGATGCTGGAGAACAAACTTTAAAATTAGAAATTGAAGTAAGCGAAGCCGTGTTAGATTATATCGAAATCGTTGAAGGAGAAGCCCCTGAAAATAATGACGATGGTTCAGATTTTTCTCTTTTTCCTTCAATATGGGAATATGAAAGCAGTTTTCTGGGTACCAACAGAATTGAAATAAACTCCGAAAGCGATATCACTTATTATACTGGTTATGGTGACTCATACCAGACTGAAACATCATGGACCTGCGATTTCGATGAAAGTAATATGACAGGTACCTTTTATGATGGTGGGGATGACATTGGAGAATTCACTATTAGCAGTGATGGAAATACCCTCACCTGGGAAGACGATGATTATGAGAAACAAGAGTAATAATTTGGTTCAAGGATGCATAATAAAAGGGGCTGTTTTATAAGACAGCCTCTTTTTAAACCTTCATTCATTTAATGGACTGTAAAAAAACAGGTGAATTTTCCAAATATAGCTGACCTGTTTTATGGGTTTCAGATATATGATATATATCATAATTGGAAATGGTTAGTCATTTCTGCATGGAAAAAGTTGATTATTAACAACAAGCATCTTTAAGTGCTGAAGCCTTCTTCATAAAACTTTGTTTGAGCCATTGATTTTCTTTGAAATAAAAAACTTCCATACTATTTATGCGTATCGAAATATTTTGCAATAACAATAAATTATGGAAGAAGAAATCCCCTTCAAAGATTATAAGCAGGCTTCAAAACTGGAAGAAAACACCATGCTGGAATTTGCTGATCGAGTGGTAAACAGGTACATATACAGTAGTTCCATTCCATCTAAAGACAAAGAAGATGTAATGATGAGCATTGTGGAAAAGTTTCTGTCAAAGGAAACACAAATCCGGGAAAAATTTACCGGAAAATCCAGCTATAAAACTTATTGCCTGGCTGTGATGAACCGGATGTGCTGCGAGATAATCAGAAAAGAATTAAAACACTGGAAATGCAGTGATGAGCAACCTTCAAATTACTGCGAGTCTGATTCATTAAATAGTTCAGACAGTTTAATTATTCAGGATGAAATCAATTTGCTGAAGAAGATACTTCTTATGTTTGAACATGACCGGCCAAAGCTGGTCTTATTTTTAAAGATTTTGTACGATTTTAAGATAGCTGAGACGGATCTGTCAGAATATTGTATCAATCACGATGAATATAATATCTCGCAATTTATACAAAATAAAAGGTTGCAAATTTTAAGCAAATCAGAAAAATATTTACTTTTACGGGAAATTGTTTTCCGGTGTGAGCATAAAACTGTCTCACCGGACGCTTTGAGAATGTGGTTTACTGGTAAACTGGACCGCATCCTGAACAGGTTAAACGGTACATTCCAGCGTTCAAAATTTAACCGGGAAAGTTTTGTACTGCTATTGGAATACATGTTTAGTGAGCAAAACGCTATGTCAATTTCTGATAAAGTAAATGCAGGCTAATAATGAAAATACTGATCATTTGACTGAAGAACAGTTGGCACAATACGCCGAAGCATATATACTCGACAGTTTGGATGCTTTGCCCATAGATATCAGGAAACATATTCATGAATGTGACCAATGCTCGGTAGAAGCCCTTCATCTTATTGATATTTTAAAAAATGAAGAAATTGTTGAGGGGGAAAATTACTCCCAGCCCAAAAACCGGCGGAAACAGTATCTCATGTATTTCATTATAACGGCCGTCATCATCCTGTTGGCTTTCCTGGCTTATTTTCTTCTCTCCTGATCAGTTGCTATGAGAATACGCCAATAACTGTGTTATGCTCAGCTTAAGCATCTGTCATTATCGACTAGTAAACTTCCGGTACTTAAGGCTCGCATTCCTTTGTCATGTCGCTTTCACACATACACTAAGAAAGTATAAACATTTGTTAATAAACGTTTTAAATGTAGCTCAGATGCACTTTAAAATAATTGGATAGTTTCCTCACATACAATACAAGTAGCATTTACTATTACCAGTAGTACTATTGTTTTACGCCTTGCTCAGATGATGTCCATTTTTTTCATTAAAAAGGAAGCATTGAGTTTTTGACTAATGCCCTTTTTCAACTGGTAATCGAATTTGAGTTGTTCCTGGTGTAACTCGACTTCAAAACAATAGTTTTCAACGGTTTCAGGATATTTTTGTTCTAAATTCCCTATGGACAGGTCATGGGTGGCCACCAAAACAATTCCGTCATGACGCATCAGCTTTTCCAGGATGCCCAATGAACCCAACTGTTTATCTTTGGTGTTGGTACCCCTGAGTATTTCATCAAATATCACCAGGGTATCCCGGTTTGCTTTCACATGATCAATAATGTCGCGTATGCGCAGCAGCTCTGCATAGAAGTAGGATTCATGTTGGTATAATGAATCCTGAATTTTAATGCTGGACATGATGTCGCAAGGGGTAAATGTCAGATCAGTGGCACAGACCGGTGCCCCATTCATGGCCATTATCAGGTTGACGGCCACCGTACGTAAGAAGGTGCTTTTGCCGGCCATGTTGGCACCTGTAATAATGATTACTTTGGGCTGACCGGTGACCGTGAAATCATTGGATACCCTTTCACCTGGAGGAATGAGGGGATGTCCAAGGGCTTTGCCTTCAAGGGTATATTCTTCATGCTTTGATACTTTAGGATACGTTGTCTTAGTTTGATTATTGAAGGCATAGGTGGAGAAGCTGATGAGGGCATCCATCCCTGTTAGTGCATCGAACCACTTCCCCACCTGGGTTTTGTGTGTTTCTTTCCACCGGATAAGACGCAGATATACCTGGATGTCAATTAAGATCAGGGAATTCAGTATAAAAGATACCAGCATATTATAACGCATATCAAATCCGTTTAATAATGTAAACAGCTTTCGCAAAGCATCGCTCGCATCTGAGAGATTTCTATGATTCTTGGTTTTCCATTTGCGTCCGGTATCCACCCTTTCTCTTTCATTGTTTTTTTTCAAACGGTGGCCGTTATCACCGGTTTGCCCGTCCTTGCCGGCCTGGCTGGAATCATCTGCAGTTTCTTGTTTCCCGTCATTGCCGGTCTGATTTGCCTGTCCCAATAACTGATTCCGTAGCTTTTGCAGCCAGACGGAATGGAACGACTCGTCTTCAATCAAGCGGATGAGGGTGGAATATTTGTTAAACGTTTTTGCTGTCTTGCCCAGTTTTTGGTGGGCCTGACTTATTTTTCCGTTGTTTCTCCATGCTACTGATAAACTTAACAAAACCGGCAAAATAAAAGTGCTTCCGGGAAGCAAGCCTGAACCTATCATAATCAGCCAGGAAAAATTCAGCAATGGAAAAAATATGGCCATGGCCTTCAGTGAGCGTGTTTTTTCTTGTTTTTCATTTAGCCAGGTCTGCAGATTTTTCCATTCATCTCCGTCCTCGGTGAGGGACCTGCCATGCGCACGGAAGTCATGCATAAAATCCGTTTTACCGGATAATTCACTGATCCCTTCCTGTTTATCAAGTATTACCTGTTGGTTCAGTTCGGTTTTGCAAATATTTGCCGCCAGCTTGTTTTTTCCCAGTATGGTCACACACCGGTTGAGGTATTGAAACAGTGAACCGGTTCCGAACAATTCAAAATCTGCTGTCAGGTGGGGATTTAAATCAAAATAGTCCGCACCGGCATCCTTGTCTGTATATTGATGCTCCAGGTATTGCAGCTCGTCTTTGTTGATTTGCAATTTGTTTGACAGAAAGGTTTCTTTTCTTGCAGCGGTCAAATCCAGTTTTACCACCATAAAAAAAGATATCAGTGAAAAAACAGATAAGAAAAGATAAAGGAAGGATTTTCCGGAATGAAAAAATAAAATGAGAAACACGATGAAGCCGACAAAAGTAATCAGCCGGGCCAGGTATAGATAGGAAATACTTTTCCTGACCCTTTTCAGGTCTTTATTCAGCCTGCTGACATTGGACTGATAGCTGTTCTTTATTTCCTGGTTCGATAATATCATTAGAATGATGAAACCTCCATGATTAAGTGTTAATCACATACGCGCATGATCAAAAAGTAGGTCCCATATGACCTTATAAAAAATAATTTTGAACATATGAATAAGTATTTGATATTGGGTTTATTCAATGGCAAAAGGCCGCTGGCTCTCAAATCCGGGATTCATGTTTCCGATGAACATGTAATTGGGGGACTGGTATGCCGGTAATAAGTTTTGAATCTGTTTATGAAACCGTTGATAGTCTCCTTTGTATCTTCCGCCGTTCCATACCCTTTTCAAAGCGCCGGTAAAGGCACCATTGAAGGTTCCGTCATAGGAATATTGGTTATCCTGGCATCCTGAGATAAGCAATACGCTGGCTTGAACATCAGATGGTTTGATCTTTTTGACGGTTGACAGGATGTCATTATAAAAGGCCTGGTTGCTGGTGTAGGTAGCGAGTGCATGCTGACTGCTCATGTTTCTGGCTGGAAATTCCCCGTAAGAGATGTTGCTGTTGCCGGCTTCTTTGATGATGGTACCACTGTGACAACTATCGGAGGTGATAAAGATTCTGACACCTTTCTTAAAGTTGTACCATAGTTCATGGAGTTCATCATCGATGAGCTGTCCGTCATACAAGCACCATGTTTCATCCTGCATATCCGGTTCATCGTTGTTTTTATCGGGAACCTGACCGCCATGTCCGGAGTAAGAAAGATAAAAAATATCACCTGCTTCCAGATTTTCGGCAGCATGAATGATGGAATCCTTTACCTGATTCCTGGTGGCATCGTCTCGCAGAAAAGTCCTCGTTTCAAATCCCTGTGACTTGGCGATGCGTTCCATGTCATTGGCATCATTTTCACAAGCATTCAACTGACCATCCCATCTGTTGTAGTGATTGGGATCCACGTAATTTAAACCAATATGAACAGAAATTCCTTTTGCCATTTGAATAAGTTTTTTAAGTTTAACAATGATTTTGAGTCCAATATTAATTCAAGCAATAGCTTTTGCCTGATACCATTTTCACGGATTTCAGGCATCATTTAAAGATAGAAATAAAATGGACAATGACAAAAAAAATTAAGAATTAAAAAGGACTATTTTCATTGTCAAAATTGGTATTAATGGGAAAGTCCACATCATCCGAGTCATCTTCATCTGAGTCATCGATTTCACTGTTCATTTTTGATCCCATGGTCACGGCTTTTATATCGTTATCATCCGGAGCCTGTCCAATGAAATCTTCTTCCAGTTCCATGAATTTAGCCAGTTCATCTTTGAAACGCAGTTGTATATCGCCCAGGGCGCCATTGCGGTGCTTGGCCACAATGATTTCAGCCAATCCAACCAGGGAGTTTCCTTCTTCATCTTCCAGGAAACCATATTTTTCAGGCCTGTGAATAAACAGCACCATGTCGGCATCCTGTTCAATGGCTCCTGATTCCCTCAAGTCTGAAAGCTGTGGCCTTTTGTTCCCTGAACGCATTTCAACCGACCGGTTTAACTGGGACAGGGCAAGGACGGGTACATCCAGTTCTTTCGCAATGCCTTTCAGGGAGCGGGATATCTGACTTACTTCCTGCTCGCGGCTTCCGGCTGCGCCTCCCGGACCGGTCATTAGCTGCAGGTAATCAATCACCACTGCCTGTATGTCATATTTTGTTTTTAACCTCCGGCATTTGGCCCGCAATTCAAAGACAGAAATGCCCGGCGTATCATCGATATAGATGGGGGCATCCACCAGCTTTTTGATTTTATAGTCAAGCTGTTCCCATTCGTATTGTTCAAGTCTTCCGTTTCTGATGCGTTCGGAAGGCAGCTCGGTCTCTGACACGATGAGCCGGTTAACCAGTTGTAAAGATGACATTTCAAGAGAAAAAACCGCTACCGGCACATTGTGATCCACTGCCATGTTTCGTGCCATGGTTAACACAAAAGCCGTCTTACCCATGGAAGGCCTGGCGGCAATGATAACCAGATCAGATTTCTGCCATCCTGATGTAATCCGGTCTATTTTAGTAAAACCAGAAGGCACACCACTGAGATTATCCTGTCTTTTACTGGCTTCTTCAATCTGATGAATGGCCTCTTTGATCAATGAATTGATGGTGGAAGTTTCCTTTTTGATGTTTCCTTCAGCAATATTAAACAATGCACTTTCAGAAAAATCCAATAAGTCTTCAACATCTATGCTTTCATCATAAGCCTTGGTTTGAATTTCAGAGGAGACCCTGATTAGTTCTCTTTGAATAAATTTCTGGGCAATTATCCTGGCGTGAAATTCAATATTGGCAGATGAAGCGACGCGACTTGTTAACTGTGTAATATAAAACGGTCCGCCTACTTCATCCAGTTGCTTCCTTTTCCGGAGTTCTTCTGTGACGGTCAATATGTCTATGGGTTGCAGCCGGGTGGATAAATCCACGATGGCGCTGAAAATCTTCTGGTGGGCGTCCTTATAAAAACTATCCGGTTTCAGGAGATCCAGGACTGACATTACGGCATCTTTCTCAAGCATGATGGCCCCTAACACCGCCTCTTCCAGGTCCACTGCCTGCGGAGGCATTTTTCCGTATTCCATGTTCAATGCCTGCAATGAATTGGTTTTCTGGTTATTGGATTGATTTGCCATAGGTATTGTTTTTGAAATTCAAATGTAAGAAACCATTTGGCTCTGCGGTATATGAAATGACAATTTTATTTAAACAATGACATGTTTTTTTTCCTCAATGAGCTGTTGATAAAAATTGATAACTTTCTAAATTAACCTAAATCAATCAAAATCACAACTTATCAAGAGGAATGCTGCATGCTGTTTATTCATCTGTGATAAATGTTATGTTAAACTCTTGTATTTCAATTATATAAAT
>CAYFUP010000014.1:0-27213 GCA_964346235.1 uncultured Bacteroidales bacterium
ATATGTTCAAATTTAATTTTTCAATGGTCATATGGAACCTCCATTTTGATCATGCACGTATGTGATTAACGCTTAATCATGGAGGTTTCATCAAAAAGAAAAAATGCAGTAACATTTCTCACCGGTAACCTTTTTTTAAGCGCTTTTTTATGACAAAAAGTCTGTGCAACAGCAATCCCCCTATAAATCCGCCAATATGAGCCCAAAATGCAATCCCTGTGGCTCCTGAACCTGATACCAGATGGAAAGTACCGCTCATTAACTGACCAATGAACCAAATGGCTATGTAGATAAATGCTGAAATGGGCACAAACAAAGGGATAAAAAAGACAGGAATGAGGAAGATGATGCTGCTTGTAGGAAACAAAAACATATAAGCTGCCATGATACCGGAGATTGCCCCGGAGGCGCCTAATGCGGGCACGGTTGAGTCGATGTTCAAAAAATAGTGGGTGGTACTGGCTGTTATTCCGCAAAGTATATAAAAAATGAGGTATTTGGTTCTTCCCATTTTATCTTCCACATTATCACCAAAAATAAAAAGGGTCCACATATTGCTGATAAAATGCCCCCAACCTCCATGCAAAAACATATTGGTAAAAAATGGCATGAATGATATTAATCCCATGGTTCTGGCAGAATCCAAAGTATCTGCATTCACCTTTGAAGGAACCAGGGCAAAACCATAAAAAAAAGCTTTTAACTCTTCATCTGTCAGGGATAATTCGAAAAGGAAAACCACCAGATTAACCAGTATAATCAACCAGTTGACAAGAGGGGTTCTTTCAGAGGGTATGGTATCTTTGATGGGAATCATTACCGTATTTTATTTTCATAGGGTTTGATTCGAATTAAACTGTGCGGAATAAACGAAGTTATGTTTGTTCTTTCCAAGGCGCAAAAACTGCGAATAGCATTGACTATTTAATGCTTTTTGCAACGCAGGCAAAGGACAAAAGAACAAGTTTAAATACACAGGTTATTTCGTTTCAAACCCATAGTTGAAGGACGAACATATATGTAAACAAAAATAAGATTTAGCGGTTCGGAAAAAAACAATTTCCCATGAATATTTTGTGAAATTAATTTGCTTGTTCAAGATTTGCTCCGTTTGAGATATCTATTTTGTCCACTTCAGGATTGCCTCTGTATTTAATATTACTTCCTGAACTGGCGTAGGCCATGAGCTTTTCTTTTACATTTCCATTCCCTGAAATTCCGCCTGCTTGCAGGTTGCTTTTCAAAAACAACATCATGGCTGTGATTCCTATAAGAATCGCAATAAATAATCCTAATAAAATTTTATTACTGGTTTTCATATCTGATAATTATTATGTATGGTATTTCTGATAAATGTCTTTTAGATCATCCAATGCAATTCCCAATAGATCCATTGATTTAAATAGCTCAGGTAAATCATCCTCCATGAATTCATCCCGTTTCAGATTCAAAGCTTTCTTGTAACCATCTTCAGAAACAAAATAACCAATTCCCCTTTGATTGTATATCACTTGCATTTCCTGCAGGAAGGTATAGGCACGCATGGCAGTATTCGGATTTACTTCAAGCATGGATGATATTTCTCTTATTGAAGGAATCCGGTCTCCGCTTTTCCATTCCTTCGTCATAATTTTCTCGCAAAAATAATCGGCAATCTGCAGATAAATGGCCTTGTTTTCTTTGAAGTTCATACGAGATAAATGTTAATGTTTCTAAAACGATTCATTGCAATACCCATGTTAACAACGCATTATATCTGTGTTTCTTTTAACCTGAAATAACTAATAATCAGCAATAAAGGCAGTTGAACATACCAAAAAAAGATTTTTACCATTTCGGGCACATGACTGAGTTCTTCCATCCGGATATTTATGTTATTGCCTGAAAAACTCATCTGAGGCTCTGGACCAAATATTAAGTAGGCATTTAAAACGGCGTAGGCGGCAATGATTAATGAAATAACAAACAGGGCCAACAGGGTTTTCAAAAAAGTATTTTTTCGAAAATAGGCTGCACCGAGCAGGAAGACCGGTTGAATGACCAAATATACTGACATGGCCTGATAAAGATCCTTCGAAAATAAATCGACAAACTCAACGTTGGCACCAGGCACAAATGTTGAAACAGCAAATAATAAGCCATTTATTATGTACAAGGCAATCAAAGCAGCCAGCAAATAAAAAACAGCGGTGACCAACCAAGAGGTAATTAAACGTTCCAGGTTGGATACCGGCAAAGTCAGATAATGATAAGCTTTACCTGGTGAGTGCATTTCTCTGAATACCTGGCTGGTGATAATAAAACCGGCCAGATAAAGAAAAGGCCTGATGGACCCCAAAATATCATTTGAGGAAATGTAGGGTTCAGATATCAGATTCATGGACAGGATAAATAGCAGAAATCCAGCCAACGCGCCAAATCCAATGATCAGGCTTTTGCCGTTCATGATAATCATTCGTTTGGCGAACCAAATCATTCTGTTTATATTTAAAGCTTGTGCCATTTTTATGTTGTTTTTTCGTTTTTGATTATCCAAAAAATATTTAAAGAATAATACTTTACAAACATGATGTAAATAAAATTCAACCTTTTCAGGAAACGTTATTCAATTTTTTCTTTTATAAAAGGCAAATTTGATATGATGCCGTTGAACAATAATTCCAGGTCTATTTCACTTTCGACACCATCCTTGTTTTTGACCATCGCATTATAGCCTCCGAGGGTTTCTTCTTTATAAAGCACTTCTTCTTCATCCATGGACTTAATGCGTTTGAAGGCAATCTTTTCAGCAATGGAGAAAATATCCTTTTCAAATATTATCTTTCCACCTTCCAGAATGATGACATAATTGATCAAATTGGATAAATCGCGAACCTGATGGGTGGAAATCAATATGAGCCGATCATCATTCATCGACTGACTAATGATTTTTCGAAACTGGCTCTTTGATGGTATATCCAATCCATTGGTGGGTTCATCCAGCATCAGGATTTTGGTGTTGACAGCCAGTGAAAAGGCAATGATTAACTTCTTTTTCTGTCCGAATGACATGTGATTAATCATGGTATGTCCCTCTATTTCCAGCTCTTTCAGATACCGGTTCAGTTGTTCCTGATCAAAACCGGGATAAAATGCCCCGTTGATTTCGATAAATTGTTTTGCGGAAACCGAAGGCAAATAAAACTCTTCGGGTATCACAAATATATCTTTCAACATTTCCGGAGCCCTTTTTTCAGGGGAATATCCCATTACACTGAGACTTCCTTTATCAGGAAACAGCAACCCTGCCATTTGTTTGATTAGGGTGGTTTTGCCTGCGCCATTTTTACCAAGTAACCCATATATGTTACCAGGTTCCAGGTTTAAGGATAAATTGTCAAAAAGCTGACTCCTGGCACTATATCCAAAGCTTAAATCATTAATTTGAATCATTTATAGATAATTAGTGTTCTACAATACTAATACAGTGCAAATGTAATGGTTATTTTTATATGACCAAATTTTTTCTGCCTTTTTTTAAAAAATTTAAAAAATATTTTTAATCCCCCGGTTCAAGGGTTATATAGAACATTCAGCTTAAAATGTATGAGTTCTGCCGGTAATCCCTAAAGGATGTTCAGCTTAAATAGTATGATGTCTGCTATTAATCCAAGCAGGAAAAGCATCCCAAACCTTCTGTTGTATTGAAAAGCGAAAGCGGATAAATACAGGGGCCAAACGCCTTCCTGCAAATCTTCAGGCTTTTCTTCAGGCCTTGGCTTTGCGAACTTCTTTGAAGCCCAGATAAATTTCGGAACGGCCAGGAATACCATTAAAAGTGGAAATGTCAATTGGTTGGTAATCACCAGCAATACAACAAACAAATACTGCATGACCCAAAGGCCGATGGTTGAAAAACGGGCCGCTTTCTCTCCCATGATGACAGGGAGGGTTTTCACTCCTTTTATCTTGTCTTCTTCCAGTTTGTCAGTATGTTTACCAAATAATACCGTAGTGGGACCGAGTGCATAAACCAGACTAATAACAGTTACCCAGCTATTCCAATGCCCTCCTGATACGACCAGGAAAGTTCCCCCTATCATCAGCGGTCCCCATACAAGGATGACGGATGGCTCACCGAGTCCATAATATTTTAACGGCCAGGTATAAAACAACAGAAAGAACAGTCCAAGTCCCAGGAACAGGATGGTTACCGGTCCGGTTCGAATGGACAAATAAACACCAATGGCAAGGGCCACCAGGCCTGTGATAATAATATATCTGAGAAACGCTCCTTTGCTCACCAGGCCGTGTTCCAATGGCTGAGGTCCGTATTGCGACCGGTAATAATTATCATGATCGATGCCTTTGTTATAGTCCACCAAATCATTCAGCAAATTATTGGTGGCATGCGCCAATACAAGTCCCAGGATACTTAAAAGAAACAAATCCCATGAGAAACTGCCGAAGCGGAATGCCAATAATCCTCCTATGGCAGCAGCTATGGCAGTCATCACAAACACCGCTGCCCTGCTTGCTATCAGCCATTTTGAAATGACATCCAGTTTTAACCATTCATCTTTGCTTATTCGGGGGATAATTCGTAAGGCTTTGACCCACATACCACTATTTACCATATTGACAGAACTTAATAAAATCATCACATAACCATATTGATGGTCTGTATAAAATTTAATGAAATATAACAATCATTTTGAAGATTTGTTTGTGCCTGCATTTTTTGACAACGCTTTAAATATGCGCATTTGTTCTTTGCGATAAAATAAATACTCCGGATGCCACTGAACCCCAATTAGTAATTGCTGTTTATCTCCTTCAATGGCTTGGATAATCTGATTTTTTTCCCTTCCGGCAACCCGCAGTCCGTTTCCAATTTTATCAATGGCCTGATGGTGCAAAGCATTTACGTAAATGTTGTTATTCTGCAAAATGGTTGAAAGCTGTGAATTTTCATCCAGGATAACGCTTTTAAAAGGTAGGATACTTTGTTTATAAGGTTCTTCATAATAATAAGATTTAATATCTTCAAAAAGTGAACCGTTGAACATGACATTAATCAATTGCATACCGCGGCAGATACCCAGCACCGGAAGTCCCTGCTGAATGGCTTTATCCAGATAATGAAACTCAAGCTTCTCCCTGTTTTTATCAGGTTTGCTTGTCTTGCGACTGAACAGTATTCTCAGCAAAAGCAACAGCGGAAAATAGAAAAACTTAATAAAAGACAGCAGGCGATTGTAAAATTTAATCCTTTTATTCTTAATGGTACTGCCCAGATAATCCTCTATAATGTCTCTTTTGTGGTATGTTGCGGAATCAATATCGGCTCCCCCGCCGAGGATCAGTCCGTAGATTTTTACATTTTTCTTTGGAGAAGAAGGCATAATCCTTACCGGTCTTCCACCAGACAGCCACACTGCCATGGCTGTAAAAAACCAGGGAATGTCCCCGCCTTTATCCGGACCGGTAATTCCTATTTTTGGTCTTCCCCTCATCTGTTTTCCTCCAGTATCTTAATCCACTTGCGCCGAAAACCCCAAAAGGATCTTTTCCTTAGCTTCAAATATCTATTGCACAAATCCATGAGTTTTGGCACATCATCAGCCAAACGTTCAACTTCAATCCACATATTCCATTCTTCAGAAAAAGACCAGTTTTTGTCATCAATCAGACTGTTAGGCAGCCGGTAATGATAAGTCGGCCTGGATTTTACATTTCCAATATTTTTAAATTCGTTCACCAAAGCAGGCCTCAAATGCGCAAACAAAGGATATAAATCCAACGGCCGGTTCCTGTCCGGATTATATTGATAATAGGTGCGTATAAATTGTTCCATTTCTTCTTGATAGTCAGGATCCAGTACAACCCGTAAATATTTCCATTGAAAAGGATTAATAAAATAACTAATCCTTCTGGCAGGGTTAATCCTTTGTTTGTGAATAATATAAGGATACAATACCAGGAAGGCCCTTAAATGATTCATCATGGAGAACACATTTAAATGAGGTGCTTCGGCGTTCACATGGGTGGCAAATGCATACATCAGGGAAGAGCTCGTTCCTTTCGCTTTATTTTCATATAATGCCCAGCGCAATGCTTCTAATTTTTTAAGCTCATTGACAGGCAATGCAGGGGTAACAATTTCATAGGGTACCAAAGTTGATGCCAGATCCCCCAGCGAGGTATGTATTTTTTCTTCCAGGGGATGTTCACTTTTCACAATATCGCGGGCTGATTCTGAAAGATTACTGACTATCTTCTGATAATGAGTATGTTTAAAAAGGTTCGTATCCAGTTTTACCTTAAAATCTCCTAGACTGGTATCACCAATTACATAATCAAAAGAACTCATTTTTCGAACCTCACCCCCGTAGGTCGTTTTAATTATCTCATTGACCGTATGAATGGAGATATCTGTAAACTCGATTTCAAACCCTGCCTTTCGGATTAAACCGTCAGCATTATAGAGCACAGGGGGTAATTTATAAGCCATATCCTTTCCTTTCGCATGAATCATTTCAATCTAAAATCAATTGCAAATATGGAATATTTGATAAAATAAATATCATTCATATTCAAAAGTTTAGGAATATTCGCTAAATTTGTTTACTTCAACAAACTTCAAATCCATGAGCCATAATGTAATAGAACTTGAGGAGGTTGTTATTCGGTTTTCAGGCGACTCGGGTGATGGGATGCAACTTACTGGGGCACAGTTTAGTATTACATCTGCCCTGATGGGAAACAACATTGCTACTTTTCCTGACTATCCCGCCGAAATCAGGGCTCCGCAGGGCACAGTAAGCGGTGTTTCAGGGTATCAACTGCATATTGGTCATAAAGAAATCAATACCCCCGGCGATTACACAGATGTTTTGATAGCCATGAACCCCGCAGCGATCAAGGCCAACATCCGATGGGTGAGAGATGGAGGCACCATTATTTATGATACAGATAGCTTTACCGAAAACAACATCAAAAAGGCCGGATATAAAGAAGACCCGATCAAAGAAGACCATTTAACGGATTACAACCTGATCAAAGCACCGATCACATCCCTCACCAGGGAATGCCTGAAAGACATGGAACTCGACCAGAAAAGCATCAAGCAATGCAGGAACATGTTTGCTTTGGGCATGATTTACTGGATCTTCCACCGTGAGCTGGATTATACGGAACATTTTGTGGAGGAAAAATTCAAGAAAAACCCCAAAATCATAGAGGCCAATAAAATCGTATTGCATGCCGGTTATTATCACGCTGAAGCAATACATGCCATGCCTTCTTACCGGGTAAACAGGGCCACCATCAAAAAAGGAAAGTACCGGAATCTAAACGGAAATCAGGCCACTGCCTGGGGATTAATTGCCGCCTCAGAAAAATCCGGTCTGGATTTGTATTGTGGATCTTACCCCATCACTCCTGCCAGTGAAATATTGCAGGAACTATCCGCAAGAAAAGAATTGGGCGTCAAGGCTTTCCAGGCGGAAGATGAAATCGCAGGCGTTACTTCCGCAATAGGAGCCAGTTTTGCCGGAAATTTGGGGGTCACCACCACTTCCGGTCCGGGATTGGCCCTTATGAGTGAAGCCATTGGCCTGTCCGTGATCATGGAACTCCCCCTGGTGGTTATCAATGTACAAAGGGGCGGCCCATCTACCGGTCTCCCTACCAAAACTGAACAGGCTGACTTAATGCAAGCCCTCTATGGTCGCAATGGAGAAAGTCCGGTGGTTGTTCTGGCAGCCAGCACTCCTTCCAATTGCTTTCGCTATGCCTTTCACGCCTGCAAAATAGCCGTTGAACGCATCACACCGGTCATCCTTCTTACGGACGGTTTCTTAGCCAATGGTTCTGCCCCCTGGAAAATCCCATCCATGAAAGATTTACCTCCCATTATACCTAATTTTGCCCAGAATGGGAAGGAATATTATCCTTATGAACGTGATCCACACACCATGTCCAGAAAATGGGCCATCCCCGGAATGAAAGGTTTAGAACACCGAATTGGAAGCCTGGAAAAAGGTGCCGTCATTGGCAATGTTTCTTATGTGCCGGAAAATCATGAATTAATGGTATATGAAAGGGCAGAGAAAGTAAACAGGGTGGCAGACATGATACCAGATCTTAATGTGGAGGGCAACAAAAAAGGAAAACTGCTGGTCGTCGGCTGGGGAAGCACATACGGGCATCTTCGCACGGCTGTTCAGGAGCTGATGGCACAGGGGTTTGATGCAAGCCTGGCTCATTTTAAACACATTCATCCTTTGCCGCGCAATACCAAATCTGTTCTCAGCCAATTTGAAAAGATTCTGGTGTGCGAGCTGAACGCCGGTCAGTTCGTTAATTACCTGAAAAGCAAATTTCCAGAGTTCCGGTATGAACAATACAATAAAATCCAGGGGTTGCCTTTTACTGTATCAGAACTTAAAAATATTATAAAAAGGAATCTTGTCTGAAAGTCATGTTGCCATAATCCAGACAATTGTTTTTAAAACATTTAAAGGTAACTACTATTACCAAATATAATATCATCAAGACCATGGAAAAGTTAAAAAAATTTACCATAGATGCTTTAAAAAGCGACCAGCAGATCAGGTGGTGCGCAGGTTGTGGCAACAATGCCATTATAACAGCTGTGCTACGAACATTACCTGAACTGGGGTTGCCAAGGGAACAGTTTGTCTTTATTTCAGGAATTGGGTGTTCTTCCAGGTTCCCATATTATATGAATACCTACGGATTTCATGGCATCCACGGTAGAGCCCTGTCTATAGCGACCGGAACAAAAATTGCCAATCCCAAACTAAGCGTATGGGTTATTACAGGCGACGGGGATTCCATGGCCATAGGGGGCAATCATTTTATTCATGCGGTTCGGAGAAATATTGATTTAAACGTACTTATTCTGAATAACCAGATTTATGGGTTAACCAAAGGACAGTTTTCTCCGACTTCTGATTTTGGCTCCATCACCAAGACTTCTCCTTTTGGTACCATTGAAAACCCTTTTAATCCGGGCAGACTCACACTTGGTGCCAGGGGCCGGTTTTTTGCAAGGGTTCCTGATAATAACCTGCCGCTCATGCAGGAAGTTTTTAAAGCAGCTGCCAGGCATAACGGAACATCTGTGGTTGAAATCCTTCAAAACTGTGTTATCTTCAATGACAAAACCCATGCAGCCATCACGGATAAAAAGGTAAAAGATGAAAAACAAATTATCCTGAAACATGGAGAGCCAATGATTTTTGGCAAAAACCGTGATAAGGGCATCGTATTGAATAAAATGAACCTGGAGGTTTTAAAAATAGGTCAAAATGGCCATGCCAAAAATGAAATGCTGTATCACAACATAGCGGAGAGAAACATCGCCTTTCATTCCAGCCTGGCCAAGATGCATCAGATAGAAGGCATGCCGATGGCCATGGGAATTATCCGTTCCATAGACGATTTAAACTTTAATGATAAAATTTATGAACAAATTAATGAAGTGAAAAAAACTTCTGACATCAAATGTGCTGATGATTTGTTCAACAGCGGAAACACCTGGGAGATTGACTGAGCCCTTACAATACATTATAGGCAATTCAACGAGGCCCTGAGATGTGTAACTGAAATGATTGACTGAGCCCTTACAATACTTTATAGGCTTCTAATAATTGTTGCATTTCCTGTTGCATTTCCCCGGCTTTTTCAGCTGCTGCTTCAGCAAAGTCTTCTGAGGAACTTGCATAGATGATGGAACGGGAGGCATTCACGATTAACCCGCATTTTTTATTCATCCCGTATTGTGCCACCTCTTCAAGACTTCCTCCCTGGGCTCCGATGCCCGGAACCAGCAGGAAATGATTGGGAACGATTTGCCTTACCTGCATAAGCATCTCAGCCTGGGTAGCGCCAACGACATACATGATGTTTTCTTCATCTCCCCATTTTAAGGATTTTTCGAGAATGTTTTCAAATAAATACTTATTGGATTCCCGTTCCCTGGTATATTGAAAATCAAATGCACCATTGTTGGAGGTCAATGCCAGAATAATAATCCACTTATCCTGGTACTCCAGATAGGGAGTAACAGAATCCCCCCCCATGTATGGGGAAATCGTAATGGCATCAAAATTCATGGTATCAAAAAAAGTAGAAGCATACATTTTGGCCGTATTCCCGATATCTCCCCGCTTGGCATCGGCTATCACAAACAAATCAGGGTATTCCGTTCGTATATATTCCACCGTCTTTTCCAGGCTGATCCATCCTTTCGATCCCAGGGATTCATAAAAAGCCATATTGGGTTTGTAAGCCATGGCATGAGGACTGGTGGCATCAATGATTTCCTTGTTGAACTCGAAAAGCGGATCTTTTTTTTCAAGCATAAATTTAGGAATTCGATTGATATCGGTATCCAGTCCCACACAAAGAAATGAATTCTTCTTTTTTATGTTATTAAACAGCTGATGGTAATCCACTATGGTAATAAATTTGGTTATTTCTTGTTTTCAGCTTCCAGGCCGGCTTCTTTAAGTTTTTCGGCATTCTCGGCCATTTGAAGCTTGTCAATGATTTCCTGGATATTTCCATTGACAATTTCCTGAAGATTATACAAGGTGAGATTTATCCTGTGATCAGTCACCCTTCCCTGCGGATAATTATAAGTACGGATTTTGGCAGAACGGTCACCGGTAGAGACCATGGTCTTTCTTTTGGATGAAATTTCATCAACATATTTCTGATATTCAAGATTATAAAGCCGTGTTTTCAGTTCTTTCATGGCTTTATCAAGGTTCTTGACCTGGGATTTCTGATCCTGGCAGGTAACCACAATGCCTGTCGGAATATGGGATAAACGTATCGCAGAATAGGTCGTATTGACTGATTGTCCACCGGGTCCGGAGGAACAGTAGGTATCTTTCCTGATGTCTTCCTGTTTGACGTCCACATCAACATCTTCTGCTTCAGGGAGAACGGCCACCGTAGCCGCAGAAGTATGCACCCTGCCCTGTGTTTCGGTCTGTGGAACCCTTTGCACCCGGTGCACCCCCGATTCATATTTCATTATGCCATATACCCCGTTTCCGGTAATATTCATCACAATTTCCTTGTAGCCGCCCACGGTGCCTTCACTCATATTGGTTACTTCCACCTTCCATTTTTTTGACTCGCAAAATTTGGTGTACATGCGATATAAATCCCCAGCAAAAATACTTGCTTCATCACCACCGGTTCCGGCCCTGATTTCGAGAATGGCATTTTTTTCATCCTCCGGATCTTTGGGAATAAGCAGGTATTTTATCCGCTCCTCCAATTCAGGCAGCTGTTTGTTTAAGGATTCCAGCTCATCTTCAGCCATCTCTTTTAAATCTTCGTCTTTCTCAGATTTAAGCATCTCCTTTGCATTTTCAATATTGCTCAACAGGTTTTTATAATCATTATAGGCCTGAATGATGGGCTCTAAATCCTTATATTCTTTGTTTAATTTAATATACCGCTGCATATCCGCTATTACTTCCGGATCAGTAATTAGCTGACTCACCTCTTCGAACCTTATTTTTAATCCTTCCAGCTTATCCAGAATCATGTTACCTGCCATACAACACCCTAACTTATAATATCTTAATCAAAAAAAAGAAATGCGATTAAATTGCTGGGATTTATGCCCTGAATTCACAAATCTCCATGCCATTTATTAACAACAATGGTCGAAAACATTTGCAAACCTACATAAATTTTTTCATGTAAATATACACAATAGTATGAAAATATTTATGTATGGTTCCTTCTGACCATTATAAATATATCTTCTTTCAGAGGAAATTTACAAATTTAATAGTGAAATTCTCCAAATTCCGATTTAATCGTAAGCTTCTTGTCCTCAGCTTGATGGCAATGGCCAATAATACGGGCTTCTACATCAAATTCCCTGGCAATATGAATGATGTCTTCAGCAAACTCAGGAAACACATAAATCTCAAAACGATGTCCCATGTTAAATACCTGATACATTTCCTCCCAACTTGTACCCGATTGATCCTGTATCATCTTGAAAACGGGAGGTAAAGGAAAAAGCTGATCTTTGACCACATGCAGGTTATCAATAAAATTCATCACTTTTGTCTGTGCACCACCCGAGCAATGAACCATTCCGTGTATCACCGGTCTGTAATGTTCAAGCACCGATTTAATAATGGGGGCATAGGTGCGCGTAGGAGACAATACCATTTTCCCGGCATTAAGGCCTGTTTGTTCAATATTTTGAGTCAATTTTAATTTTCCGGAATACACCAAATCTTCCGTTACACCTTTATCATAGCTCTCGGGGTATTTTTCAGCCAGGTATTTGGAAAACACATCATGCCTTGCAGAAGTCAGACCGTTGCTTCCAATACCGCTGTTGTATTCATTCTCGTAAGAGGCTTTTCCGGAGGAAGACAGACCGATAATCACATCGCCATCCTGTATGTTATGATTGGAAATGACATCAGCTCGTTTCATCCGGCAGGTAGCAGTAGCATCCACAATGATTGTCCTGACCAAATCACCGACATCAGCAGTTTCTCCACCTGAAAGATAAGCATGAATACCAAATTCTCCCAATTGTTCCAGAACTTTCTCAGTGCCCCGTATAATGGCAGCAACAACTTCTCCAGGTATTAAGTTTTTATTCCTTCCGATGGTGGAAGAGAGCAATATATTATCAGTAGCGCCGACACAGAGCAGATCATCAATATTCATGATGACTGCGTCCTGCGCAATGCCTTCCCATACGGTTAAATCCCCGGTCTCTCTCCAGTAAACATAAGCAAGTGAAGATTTGGTACCTGCTCCGTCTGCATGCATGATATTACAATAAGCAGTATCATGACCCAAAACGTCAGGCAGAATTTTACAGAAAGCTTTTGGAAACAATCCTTTATCAAGGGATTTTATGGCATTGTGCACATCTTTCTTGTCAGCCGAAACCCCGCGCGACTGGTATTTATTTTCTTTATTCATTGAGGTGACTGGTTATATAACATCTTGGTTAAACATACAATCGCCTGGATGCAATCACAGGAAGACACTTGTCAACAATAGGCCGTAATCGCCTGATAACATCCTTTAACGGTTCAATTCATGAATCGAAGAACAGAAAAAATCTTTCCGGTATATCAACGGTTACTACTGAACGTTAAGCTTGGGTTTCGTATAATAAACAGGCTACAAGGCAGCATCCACCTTGCTGGCAAATGCACCTTTTTGAACTGCACCTACCTGCTTATCAACCATCTCCCCGTTTTTGAAAAACAAGACGGTAGGTATATTTCTTATTCCATATTTAACAGGAGTTTCCGGGTTACTGTCCACATCCATTTTGGCCACCACCACCTGGTCACTGTAATCTTCAGCGAGTTCATCGAGAATGGGGCTGACCAGTTTGCATGGGCCACACCATTCTGCCCAAAAATCGACCAATACCAGTTTGTCCGAGCTCAACACTTTGTCCTGAAAATCTGAATCATTTACTTCTAATGTCATAAGTTTATTTGTTTTTGATTTTACTAATCAGTCTGACAAATTCCTAAACATTTTTTCTTTAGAAATTGTTCAAGGTCATTTTTTAGCGGTTTAAAGCTGTCGTAAATCATTGAAAAGCAATTTTTTTCCTTTTATATTTTAGCGAGAAAACCTCATTTACTGCAATATGCCCAAGATCCAGTGCCCATCATTTACCATTATTTGGTGATTCTAAAAAAACGTCAATAACTGCGTTATGCTGACCTTAAGCACCCCTTTTTATGATTTAAGGTGATATTTAATCTCCGGTTTTTCCTCCAGGTATTCGATAAAGTTTTTCGTCAGGTTAATCCGGTGATTTCTGGAAAACATCTGAACGCCCATCTTTTCCTCCGGGTCAAATACATTAAACTTCAGCATAACCTTTCCTTTGTTTTTATCTGTCACCTCCTCCATTTCATTGATAAAGGATTCAGTTACCTCTGTCAGCGGAATATCCAGTGAAATGCATTTCACTTTGTCATCCATGGCATCAGATAGCATGGATATCTGCTTTATTTTCAGCTCAAGCTCATTACTGTTGCCCCAACCCCTCTCCTGCACTTTTCCGTGCAACAGAAGATAGTAACCTTTTTGAAAATATGCTTTGAAATTCAGATAATCCTTGGAAAACATTCTCAGGAGATAAGAGCCAGAGTAATCTTCAAGGGTCATATCGCCATAAGGTTTTCCGTTTTTGGCAAACTTCTCCACGGCATGAATAACCATTCCGCCAATCACCATCTCTTTGTCCTTTAGTTTCTCCAGATCGTTCAGTTCATTAAGCTGGTTGGTGCAAAAATGGTCCAGTTCAAATTTATATTCATCAAGGGGATGAGCCGAAATATAGAATCCTATGCATTCTTTTTCCTGATTAAGAATATAAAGGGGTGACCACACCTCAGCATCGGGTATTTTCGGTTCCTGTATTTTTATGGCTTCGGTGTCCCCAAACAAAGTAGGGGCGCCATTTTTTTCCATTTGCATCTTGGAGCCATATTTTATGAGCACTTCAATGAATGACTGTCCCTTTTCGTTTTCTGCAAAAAACTGATGGCGCCGGATATCCTCAAAGCAATCAAATCCCCCTGCCAGGGTCAGTGATTCCAAAGTTTTTCTATTGGTAATATGAAGATCAATTCTTTTCATAAAATCAAAAATAGTCTGATAAGGGCCGTTTTTCTCCCTTTCATTCACGATATTTTCCACAGCATTTTGCCCTACGCCTTTAATGGCAGCCAATCCGAACCTGATATGTCCCTCCTTGTTGACCATAAAGCGGGCATGACTCTCATTGACATCCGGCCCCAATACTTTGATTCCCATTCTGCGGCATTCCTCCATAAAGAAGGTTACCTTTTTTATATCGTTAAGGTTCCGGCTAAGTACGGCCGCCATAAACTCAGAGGGGTAATTGGCTTTCAGGTAAGCGGTTTGGTATGAAACGTAGGAATAACAGGTAGCATGGGATTTATTAAAGGCATAGGAAGCAAACTTTTCCCAGTCCTCCCAAACCTTTAGCACCTTCCGTTCTTCCAGTCCGTGCTTTTGTTTACACCCTTCAAAGAACTTAGGTTTGAGGTCATCCATCATGGAATGAATCTTCTTTCCCATGGCTTTGCGAAGGGAATCTGCCTGTCCCCCGGTAAAGCCAGCCAGTTTCTGAGACAGCAACATCACCTGCTCCTGGTAAACGGTAATGCCATAAGTTTCCTCCAGAACCTCTTCCATGATGGGGAAATCGTATTTGATCTTGGCTTTGCCATGCTTACGCTTTATGAATTCGGGGATATATTCCATGGGGCCCGGCCGGTAAAGGGCATTCATGGCAATCAGATCTTCAAACTGGGTAGGCTTCAGTTCTTTTAAGTACTTCTTCATGCCGTCCGATTCAAACTGGAACAAGCCAGTCGTCTCCCCCCTGCTGTATAGCTCATATGTCCTGGCGTCGTCGAGGGGTACATTTTCGATATCCAGTTCAATCCCCCTGGATAATTGAACATTTTCCACAGCATCTTTAATGATGGAAAGGGTTTTCAATCCCAGGAAATCCATTTTCAGCAGACCGACATCCTCGACATGCTTGCCGTCATACTGGGTCACATAGGTGAGTTCAGAGTCCTTGGCCGTGGTAATCGGAATATAGTTTTCCAGGTCTTCCCTTCCTATGATTACACCACAGGCATGGGTACCAATGTTTCGCACCGATCCTTCAAGGGTTTCAGCATACTTGAGTACGGATGCAATGTCCTGATTGCCTGACTCTTTGGCATCCTTTAACGCTTTCACCTCTTTAAAGGCCTTTTTTAGGGAAGTCCCCGGCTTCTCCGGGACCAGTTTGGCCAGTTTATCCGCATCCGGAAGCGGCAATCCCTGAACCCTGGCCACATCACGTATGGAAGACTTTGCAGCCATGGTTCCAAAAGTAATGATATGGGCCACCCTTTTGGCACCGTATTTATTTACCACCCATTCCAAAACTTTTTCCCTTCCGTCCTCATCAAAATCGATATCTATGTCAGGCATGGAAATCCGGTCAGGATTGAGAAAACGTTCAAACAGCAAATTGTATCGCAAAGGATCTATTTCAGTAATTCGCAGGCAATATGCCACAGCAGAACCGGCTGCAGATCCCCTTCCCGGTCCGACTGAAACACCCATTTCCCGGGCAGCTTTTAGAAAGTCCCATACAATAAGGAAATAACTCGGGAAACCCATCTTAGCAATGGTGGATAGCTCAAACTCAAGTCGCTCATCTATTTCCGGAGTTATCCCTCCCCATCTTTCTCTGGCTCCTTCATAGCTCAAATGTTTGAGGTACTCATTGGCATCACTGAAACTTTCAGGAATGACAAATTCAGGCATGATGGGATCCTGATCCAATTTATATTTTTCAATCTTCCCGGCCACTTCTTCAGTATTATGGATGGCTTCAGGGATATCGGCAAACAAAGCACGCATTTCATCAGGGGATTTAAACCATTCTTGCTTGGTGTAGCGCATCCTTTTGGGATCATTGACATCCTTGCCGGTACTTATACACAAAAGCCGGTCCTGTGCCTCAGCATCCTCCGGTTTAATAAAATGAACATCGTTGGTAGCAATAACCTTGATCCCTTGTTTCCTTGCAATGTCTATCAGGGCATTGTTCACAAATACCTGATCTTCATAAACTTTACTGTTAGCATCCTGTAAATCGGTTTGATGGCGCATCAGCTCAAGGTAAAAGTCATCATTAAAAATGCCTTTATAATACAGAATGGCCGCTTCTCCCGCTTCGATTCCTTCATCCATGATTTTTGAAGCCACTTCACCCCCCAGGCATGCCGATGTTGCGATGATTCCCTCATGGTATTTTTCCAGTAAAGTTTTATCAATGCGGGGGTTATAATAAAAACCTTCAAGCCAGCTGATGGAAATCATCTTGATCAGGTTTTGGTATCCGGTTTTATTTTTGGCCAACAATATCAGGTGATCCCCGCCGGCATCGATTTTATCTTTTTTGCTGTGCAGCTTTCTCCGGGCAACATACACCTCGCATCCCAGAATGGGTTTTATGCCTTTCTCTATCGCGGTCTTATGAAAGCGTTTTGCCCCGAACATGTTGCCATGGTCGGTGATGGCCAGCGCTTTCATGCCATATTCCTTTGCTTTGGTAATCAGTTCCTTAATATCTGCAGCTCCATCCAGGATGGAATATTGTGTATGGACGTGCAGGTGGGTAAATGGGATGTCATCATCAGTTTGAGTAGAATGGTTGTTGGCAGTTTCATCCTCGTAACCTGTCTTTCCGCTTTCATCATCTGATTGTATATCATTCTGCTCATCATTGGGCAAAATATCTATTTCAACCGGTTGGATCAGGGAAGGGTTTTCTTCCATAAATTGCTTGTGTTCCTGGGGACTAATATTCAACTGGTTCGATTGCAAAACCCCTCTCCGGATAAGTTCAAGGAAGCACCTGGCAGTGGCCACCACATCTGCTGAGGCATTATGCGCCTCATCAAAATCTTCACCAAACAGTTTTTGATGCAATTCGAATAATTTAGGCCATTTATACCCTTTTCCTTTGCCACCGGGTAATTTGCAGAAATCTGTGCTTTGTTTCTCCGTACAAAGAAATGGGATTTCCTGAAGCTTATTGGGAATATCGGTCCTCAGGTATTCCGCCTGAAGAATATTCAAGTCAAATTGTATATTATGACCAACGATTAGGCGGCAGTTGCTTACATCATTGGCAAATTCCTTCAAAGCTTCCTCCAGCGCGACACCCTCTTCCAAAGCCTTTTGTGTGGATATCCGATGCACTTTCTCCGCACTGTAAGGAATCTCAAATCCTTCAGGACGAATGATTAGATTTTGTGCTTTGATAAATTGCCCCTTTTCATCATGAACCTGCCAGGCCAACTGAACCAGCCTGGGCCAGTTGTCCAGATCATGAACCGGCGCATTGTATTTTTTGGGTAACCCCGTGGTTTCAGTATCAAATATTAAAAACATACATCAATCATTATTGCCAATCCATTCAACCTTGCAATGCAAGGTCATGAAAATTAATTTTATTTAATGAACCCTTCATCAGTCTTTGCTTAAAAATAGGACTTCAACTGCATGTATTATACGCATGGTGTGGTATCTTGAAAACCACATTGATTAACCAGCAACAATTAACCTCCTGAAAAACGGTATATTATGCTGATTAATATTAAGTTACAGCGTCGGTGTAAAGATAGTTTATTTTAAAAAATTATAGAAGGGATGTTGATAACAAGTGGAAAAATAAACAACGGATTTCAATATCCCAAAATAATTTCATATGAACTTTGGGAATGATTATAATTAATTTTACCTTTGCAGCCACAAATTTAAAAAGCAAACTATTTATAAGTATTTATGGCAGTAAAAATTAGATTATCAAGACATGGCCGTAAAAGAAGGCCGTTCTACCACATTGTGGTAGCAGATAGCAGAACGCCACGGGATGGTAAATTAATTGAACGGATTGGTTCATATAGTCCGGTCACTAACCCTGCTACAGTTGAATTGGATTTTGACAAAGCCTTAAACTGGCTGCAAAAAGGTGCAAAACCTACTGAAACTGCCCGTTCTATATTATCTGAAAAAGGAGTTATGCTCAAAAAGCATTTGCTTGAAGGAATTCGCAAAGGCGCGTTAACCGAAGAACAAGCGAATGCCAAGTTTGAAGAATGGATAAAAATCAAAGAAGAGAAGCTGGCAAAACAAAGAGAAAATGCGGAAGGCAAGCTTCAAGAAGAAGAAAAGAAAAGGCTGGAAGCTGAAACCAAAATCAATGAAGCCAGGAAAGCTGAAATCTCCAAGAAAAATTCCGAATTAGCAGCTGAAGTTGAAGAAAGCAAAAAAGAAGCCCAAAGCAAAGCCGGTCAGACAGAAGCTCAACCCGCAGAATCAGCAGAAGAAGCATCAGCTAATGAAAGCCAGCCATCGAAAGAAGAATCAGGTGAAACAGTAATTTCTGAAGCAGCGCAGGAAGAAGGTTCAGAAACGAAAACCAAGGAAGAAGTCTCAGCACCTGAGGCCCAGCAGGAAGCCCCAAAATCAGCGGAGAAACAAGAAGCTTCAGAAGCAGAAAAAAAGGAGCCTGATTCCCCAGATTCGGAGCCAAAGGGAGAAACCGAAAAGCAACCAGCAACCGAATCAAAAGACCCCAAACAGGAAAAATCCGAAGCCCAGGAAGCTGTACAAAAGTCTGCCGGTCAAGAGAAAGCCAAGAAGGACAATGAGCCTGTTGGAAAAGGAGCTGAAAACAAGGAACCTCAGGCTGAAACTGGTTCAAAAGTTGATGCCAAATCGGAAGAACCGGCCGCTGATGAAGAACCGGCCAATAAAGAAGGGGCAGCCAGCGATAAAGGTTCGGCCGGGGATGAAAAACCAGCCGGGGACGAAAAGAAATCAGAATAATTTAAGCAGGGCTTTCATTTAACTAGCTTTAGCTTACCCATTAAAAACCAATGCAGAATGAGATTTCTGCATGAATCGCGAAAACATGCGATTAATCGGTTCGATATCAAAGACATACGGTAATGACGGAACCCTTATTGTCAAGTTCGATACGAACTTTTCCGAAATCTTGCCAAAGCAGGAACTGATATTTATTGAAATCAATAAAACAATGGTTCCTTTTTTTATAGCACATTTTCAACGCAGGAACAATCGCTCTGCCATGGTGCGGTTTGTGGACTATGATCATCCTTTTCTTGTGGAAGAGATTACTGGATGTAAGATATATCTGCCTGCACCCCATGATATTGAAAAACCATCCTTTTTCAGCAAAGATGTGACTGACTTTCAGGTCAGCCATAAAACCTCCGGATTTATTGGCCGGGTCAAGGAAATCATTGAACAGGAAGATAACAGCCTGCTCATCGTCGAATACAATGAGGATGAGGTTTATATCCCAATCAATCCCGCCATCATCTTCGATGTTAATTATAAAAAGAAAACGATCAAGGTTGACCTTCCCGAAGGATTGCTTACCATCAATGAATAATATAACTTTCGATCTTTTTTAAAAAAGGGAATTTGTTTAGCAAGTGAATCTGGTCGTTTAAGTTCATGGCTAAAAAAATTTGAATTTTTACCCGTTCCCATATAGCGCTTCCCATATTAATGCGTCTTTATCTCCAATAACCAAAATCTATAAATCATGGACCAAAATAAGCTCCTTCTTGTCAGCACGATTGTCTTATTCTCCCTGTAAATCCAAAAATACCTGTTCACAATTCATTTATGGTAAAGACCAGGTCTCGGAAGAAATTGCCCTGAGAAAATTTATCAGGCGACTTGTAACTTTTCACTCGCATATGCCGTCTTAATCAAAATTTTTATGTTAACTTTATTGAAACTTTTAATGATGCCCCCAAAATTAAGAATTGCTGTCCTGCTAATATTATTTATGGCAGGCACTTATGTTCAGGCCAAAAACTGGTCGCTTACCGAATGCATCGAATATGCCCATCAGCATAACCTGCAAATAAAAAGGCAACAACTTCAACTTGAAGTTTCAAAAAACAATTTAAGACAATCAAAACTTGATCTGTTGCCGGATGCCAATGCCGGAGCCAGTCAAAATTTCATTTACGGCAGGTCCATTGATCCATTCACCAATGATTTCAACACTGAAAACACCATATCCAATGATTTTTATGGCAGAAGTTCAGTGACATTATTTGAGGGTTTCAGAAACCATAACCGTATTAAAAGAAATGAATACGATTTGAAAGCCTCGGTACAAAATATTGAAAAAACAAAAAACGATATCTCGCTGGATATTGCTTCTGCCTATCTGCAGATCCTGTTCAACCAGGAATTGCATGAAGTAGCCAGGCAACAGTTATCCATTATTGAAATGCAGGCGGAAAGAACCCAAAAGCTTGTCAATTTTGGAAACCTGGCCCAGGGGGAGCTGCTGGAGATTAAAGCCCAGATTGCCTCGGAAAAGTTAAATGTCACCCAGTCGAAGAACCAGCTCGACTTCTCCTACATTAGCCTGACCCAGCTCCTGGATCTCGATTCGGTGGGTGCTTTTGACATTGAAAAACCGGATTCGCTCAGGCTGATGCAATCAAGTCACCTGGCAAGCTTTCAGAATATTTACAATCAGTCCGTAAAAAACCTTCCGCGTATCAGAAGCCTGGATTTGAATGTACAAGTAAAAGAAAAAGAAGTGGAAATGGCCAAAGGTGACCTCAGTCCGAGCCTCAACCTGGAAGGTTTATATACCACAGGCTATTCAAACGCCCGGGAGCAGGTAACCGATATTTCCCTTGAAGATGTTACAGTTGGCACCACCCCTTCCGGGGAACCGGTGACCACCGAACAATACCAGTTTGAATACGGAAATTATCCCTTTGGTGAACAACTCAAAGACAATGCTTACAAGCGGGTCTCACTGAGTTTGCGGATACCAGTATTTAATGGCTGGAGCGCCCAAAACAACCTGGACAACTCAAAAATAGCATTGCTTGACGCCAAATACAGACTGGAACAGGAAAAACAGAATCTTTATAAAACCATTCAGCAGGCACATGCCGAAGCAACCGCTGCTTACGACAAATATGAATCCGCCCTGGAAGCCGTAAAATCAAAAGAAGAAGCTTTTTCATACGCAGAGCAAAAGTTTAATGTGGGATTGGTTAACTCCATGAAGTACAACATCGCTAAAAACAACCTGATAAGAGCGAACTCGGATTTGTTGCAAGCCAAATACGAATACATTTTTAAAATCAAGATACTTGACTTTTATGCCGGTAAACCTTTGATGATTCAGGCAGGGACATAAACAATAACATCAACAATGACAGTGACTTGCCGGGAAATGAAATGTGATCAAGACTTTTTAAAAGAAATCAAATTTAAATGACACTGTAATGATTAATTTAAAAAACCTGCATAAATCATATTTTAACGGGAGCAATCCTTTACATGTCCTTAAAGGCATTGATTTGAGCATTGAAAAAGGAGAGTTTGTCTCCGTGATGGGATCCTCCGGTTCAGGAAAATCAACTTTATTGAACATTCTGGGCATTCTCGACTCCTATGAGCAAGGGGAATATCATTTAAACGGAACCCTTATCCGCAATTTAAATGAAAAAAAGGCTGCCCACTACCGGAACAAAATGATAGGTTTTGTTTTTCAATCCTTTAATTTAATCAATTTCAAAAATGCGATGGAAAATGTGGCTTTGCCCCTTTATTACCAAAAGGTGAGCAGAAAGAAAAGAAACAAGCTTGCCATGGAATATTTAGATAAAATGGGGTTGAAAGATTGGTGGGATCACATGCCGAATGAGCTTTCAGGAGGACAAAAACAAAGGGTGGCCGTGGCCAGGGCATTGATTACCCGTCCGAATATTATCCTGGCTGATGAGCCTACCGGAGCCCTTGATACGGAAACCTCCTATGAAATGATGAATGTATTGGAAGCCATCAACAAAGAAGGGGTGACCATGCTGATTGTAACCCATGAAACAGATATCTCAGAAAGAACCCAGCGGATTATCAGGCTCCGGGACGGACTAATCATGAAAAACTGAAATACAAAAAACAAGCATCGAATGAAAAACTGGTTTTATGATACACTTAAATAAATACAAAACAAGCATCTCAACAATTGAAAGGATTATTTGACATAGAAATCTGGCAGGAAATATTTGTCATGATACGGAAAAACAAGTTGCGTACTTTTTTAACCGGATTCAGCGTAGCATGGGGTATATTTATGCTGATTATTTTGTTGGGTTCCGGCAACGGACTGCAAAATAAGATTCTTCATGATTTTAGTGACGCCACAAACGCTGTATGGGTGTGGAGCGGACAGACAAGTAAGCCTTATAAAGGCCTGCCACCCGGTCGAAGAATCACTTATAAAAATGATGATTATGAAATGCTAAGCCGGAAAGCAAAAAAGGTGCATCACCTTTCCGGCAGATTCTGGGCTGGCGGTCAGGCATTGATCAGTTACAAAAATGAATATGGAGATTTTCATGTGCAGTCCATTCATCCGGCTCATCAGTATATTGAAGATGTAAAAATTACCAATGGAAGAAGGCTCAATAAGTTTGACCAGGATGAAGTAAAAAAGGTGGCCATCATCGGAAAACTGGTAAAAGAAGCCTTTTTCAAGCAGGAAGATCCATTGGGCAAGTACATTAGCATTAAGAACATTCCATTCAAGGTAGTGGGCATATTTGAAGACATTCATGATGGTGAAATGGAAAGGGTTTACATCCCCATCTCTGCAGCGCAAAGGATTTTTGCCAGGGGCGAAAACATCGGCATTATCACTTACACTGTGGGTGACGCATCTGTTGAGGAAAGTGAGCGGATTGTAAAAAACGTGCATCAAATGCTTGCCGATAAACATAAAGTCAGCATGGAAGACAACCGCGCCATTGGCATGTGGAACGCGAGAAAGGAAATGCAAAATTTCCTGAACCTGTTTACCGGTATCAGGATTTTTATTTGGATCGTAGGCATAGGCACCCTTATCGCCGGCACGGTAGGTGTTAGCAACATTATGTTAATCGTTGTCAAGGAACGCACCAAGGAAATCGGTATCCGTAAAGCCCTGGGTGCTAAACCGGGTTCAATCATTAAACTCGTGCTTTTGGAAGCCATTACCGTGATGGCGCTGTTTGGCTATGTGGGAATGACTTTCGGGGTGATTCTTCTTGAACTGGTGGCCCGCAACATGCCTGAAAATGATTTTATTATGAATCCAGGAGTGGATTTAAGGGTTGCCCTGAGTGCATTGGCGTTAATTTTAATTGCCGGAAGTCTTGCCGGATACATTCCATCAAGAAAAGCGTCCAGGATAAAACCCATTGTTGCCTTGCATGATGAATAAGTAATTAATCATTATCATATTCAATAACATGACCCTGATTGACATCAATAAATGGCAGGAAATATTCAGCACCATTAAGCAAAACAAGCTACGCACCTTGCTTACTGCCTTCGGCGTGGGATGGGGCATATTGTTGCTTATCATCCTTATTGGAGCAGGAAACGGATTACGCAACGGGGTCATGTCCAATTTTGGCAACCAAGCTGTGAATTCCGGTTTCATGTGGGCAGAAAGAACCTCTTTACCCTATGCCGGATATCCCCGGGACCGGAGATGGAGCATTCATAATAAAGACATTGATAAACTGAAAAAAGGGATAAAGGAGATAGATATTATTTCTCCGCAGATTCATGGCGGAGGACATCGGAACAGTACCATGGTTGAGCGAAAAGATAAAGAAGGAGCTTATACCATTCAAGGCATTTATTCACAAGAAATGCTCATCTCACCCAGAAACATCATGTATGGACGCTACATCAATAAACTGGATAATGATAATCAACGGAAAATCATGGTTATAGGCAAACAGGTTTATCAGGACCTGTATGAAAAAGATGAGAATCCCATCGGATCCTACATGCGGTTAAACGATATCCTGGTGAAGGTTGTCGGGGTAATGAGTTCTTTGGATCAGGGCAGACAAGCCATTGAGGATAACCAGGGAATATACATGCCGTTTACCACCGTACAAAAAATATATAATTATGGTCAGCATGTCCATGCCATTGGTTATATTGTAAAGCAAGGCGTATCCATCGAAATGATTGAAAAGAAATGCAGGCAAATCTTAGGCCGGATCCACCATATCTCCCCGGATGATGAGCGGGCATTCGGCTCCTGGAACCGCCAGGAATGGTATAAAAAAATGGCCGGGTTGTTTGTGGGGATTAATACATTGCTTTGGGTAGTGGGAATAGGGACACTTATTGCCGGCATTATCGGGGTAAGCAATATTATGATTTTTATCATCAAAGAAAGAACAAGGGAGATTGGCATTCAACGGGCAATCGGAGCCACCCCGGGTAAAATTATTTCGCACATCATCTCCGAATCGTTGTTTATCACAACCGTTGCCGGATATATTGGATTATTTGTTGGGGTGTTGATCATTGAAGGAATCAGTAAAATGCTCGCACAGGCAGGTGGAGGAGAAGGAGGCGGTGGCGGGGAGACCATGTTTAAGAATCCTGAAGTAGATTTATCGATCGCCCTGATTTCACTGGCCATTTTAATTGTCAGTGGCATCATTGCAGGATTTATACCGGCAAGGAAAGCATTAAAAGTACGGCCCATAGAAGCCATACGAACGGAATGAATATGGAACCATTATAACCACAAAAAACACGAAGAATATAAAAAAAATCTTAGTCATGAAAAAAATTTTTAGAATATCATTCATCATCATTTTAGTTGTCTTATTTCTTGGCACTTTATATTATTTATATCAGAAAGACAAGAAAGATCCGGTGACCTATGAAATACAGCACCCGGAAAAAACCAACATTATTGTAAACACAGTAGCCACAGGAAAGGTGGTACCCCGAAAGGAAATTGAGATTAAGCCCCAGCAGGTTTCAGGGATCATCCAGCAAATTTATATTGAAGCAGGCGATATGGTGGAAGAAGGGGATTTAATTGCTAAAATCAAGGTGGTTCCCAATATGATACAGCTTAATGATGCGGAAACCCGTGTGAAGAAAGCCCGGTTAAACTATCAGGATGCTGAAAAGGTGTATGACCGGCAGTTAAAGGTTTATGAAGAAGGAGTGATTCCCCTGGCGGAATTTCAAAGGTATGAAACAGCCTTTAAAGAATCAAAAGAAGAACTTGATGCAGCGGAAAACCACCTTCAACTGATCAAAGAAGGGGTACGAAAGGATGAAGGCAATGAATCAAATACCCTGATACGTTCCACCATCAGGGGCATGGTGCTTGATGTGCCTGTAGAGGTTGGAAATTCAGTCATCCAGACCAACAATTTTAATTCCGGAACCACCATCGCCTTTGTGGCCGATATGAATGACATGATCTTTGAAGGAAAGGTAGATGAAACGGAAGTAGGCAAAATCCGGCAAGGCATGAACATAAAATTAAACATCGGGGCCATTGATGATATCAAGTTTGATGCCCTCCTGGAGTATATTTCCCCAAAAGGAACGGAAGAAAGCGGAGCCATTCAGTTTGAGATCCGGGCCAATGTGAGACTGATAGAAGATTATTTTATCCGCTCCGGTTACAGCGCCAATGCGGACATCGTGTTGGAGCGCAAAGACAGTGTCATGGCCATCCCGGAAAGCCTTATTCAGTTTGATGAAAAAGATTCAGCTTATGTGGAAATAAAAAATGGTGAAGATAAATTTGAAAAACGTTTTGTCACCCTTGGCTTATCAGACGGAATCAATGTAGAAATCCTCTCGGGCATCGACTATGAAGATGAAGTAAAAGTTCCTGCAGGAGATTTGAACGGACAGGGGTAATGATTTTTTTCCAGCCCCGCTTGTAAATATTTGTTTTATGCAGGTATAATCAGGCAGATCCCATAAACGATATGGATAAAACAGCCTACCAGTCCAATAAGGCACAAAATATTTCAGATCTTAGGGCATATTAAATTGCATGAAATATATAAAAAGCTATCCCAGCAGATACTTGATAGCACGACATACGGAAGTAAGACCAAACAAATGTAACTAAGTTATTTTATAAGATTCCTTGATCATTATAATTATAAACATCCGGCTTTTATTTCCAATGAAGAAATCAGGGATTGCAATCGCTCAGGTCCGTCGCCATAAATTATTTAAATTGATCTCTGAACAGTATTTTATGCATAAGATCTCAAATATTTTACATTAAACAATTACAATCTTTGTATTCAATTATAAATAGTCATAAAAAAGATTTAAAAGATAGAGGTCTTATTATATTTGAGATCATAACCAAATATATACAGAAATGCTATATATTCGTTAAATCAGACAGTTACAAACATAAATTAGTTCCCCTATAATAGATACAACTTTAATACGGTTGTAGCATCGTTTGTGGGTAATGCCCGGAGAGCCTCTCGTTTCCAAATATCGACTGATTTTAAAACAGGAATTAAAAAGATTACCTTTGTGTAAATTGATTATTAATGGATTTTAAAATACTAACAGATAAGTTACTTGATGATTACACAAAAGCTTTAGAAGAATCGCCTTTAAATAAAATTGATAAAATCAAAAAACTTGACATGCCCGTTGATTATTTTCAGTTTTATAAATCTGTTTCATCCGTTTATTCATCAAAGATTG
>CAYFUP010000015.1:0-27103 GCA_964346235.1 uncultured Bacteroidales bacterium
AGAAAACGTCAATAACTGCGTTATGCTCACCTTAAGCACCAGTCATTTACGACCACTCCTGGCACTTAAGGCTTGCATGCCTTGTTCTTGACGCCTTCTTAGAACCACTTTAGCATAATTTGTTAGTTTTCTTAGTGACACTATTTATTTAAAAACAGTGTTGTAAATTTATAAATTTCCTCTGAAAAAAGATAAATTTATAATGGTCAGAGGGAACCATACATAAATTTTTTAATGCTATTACGTATATTTAGATGAAAAAATTTATGTAGGTTTGTCTCCAAATTCCAATTAAAATAAATCCTTTGATAATGAAGCTGATATTGGTTTTTCTCGTTGCTTTTCCACTTATTTTTTTCCATTCCTGTCAACCTGACAACAATAAGACCATTGAAGAAGGCATGATTGAATACGAAATATCTTATCCCGATGAAGAAAAATATGGTTTTAAAGCTTTACTGCTTCCAGGTTCAATGACCACCCACTTCGAAAAAAACATGGTCAGAAACACTTTTAAGGCTGGAAAAGGGTATCGCTTTTCGCTGATAACCAATTCAAAAAAAGATTATCTGATCGGATTATTCGAATTAAACGACAAAAAATACTATTACATCGAAGATGAAAATGTGGAAAGTTCTGTCTTTTATAATACATTACCAGGGATCGCCATCACCCCGACAAAAGAAACCAAAAAGATAGCCGGACATCCCAGTCATTCAGCCCTTGTCAAAAGCAAACAGAGCGATTTCGAACCTTATACCATCTGGTATTCCAAGTCCATTAAAATTAACAAGCCAAACCATAAGAACCCTTATGAAAGCATAGATGCCATGTTAACCGATTTCAGACTGAATCTCTATAATATTGATATGCATTTCACCGCCAAGAAAATCAAAAAACAGAAAATTAACGAAGAAATCTTTGAAGTTCCTCCCGGATATCAGCGAATCAACAAATCCAGTGTTAAAAAATTGTTAAGTTTACTCGACCATTAATAATATCTTTCCATTATCTTTGTTTACTTGTTGCAGCCATTTACCATTAAGCACTAACCATTCATGGGTATTGATAAAAATAAAAAAAAGCAAAATTCACAAAAGAATCATAAGAAAAAAACAAGGAAAAAATCTGCTTACGATGAGCGGTTTAAGTTTTCTTTTGGGCTTTTTATCATCTTTATCGGTTTGTTTTTATTGATAGCATTCATTTCCTATCTTTTCACCTGGAAAATTGATCAAAGTTTTGAATGGTCAAAGGTCATTTCCGATGCTACGGTGCAGGTTGATAACTGGTCAGGGAAGACCGGCGCAGAAATTGCCAACATTTTTCTCAATAAATGGTTTGGGATATCATCATTTGTGGTGCCTTTTATATTGCTGGTGATTGGGTTGAGATTGCTGAACATCAAACTATTAAAAATCGGAAAAACCATTCGCGTCGGATTAGTTGGTATGATCCTGGTTTCCATCATTCTTGGTTACATATGGAAAGATCTTGATGGATACCTTGGCAGCGGACTCGGCGGCACCCATGGTTTTTTGGTGGCCAAATGGCTGAATGCCTTTATTGGAGAAACGGGTACAGCTTTTCTGCTGATTGCGGCAAGTTTTACTTTCATGCTCTTTTCCTGGAATGACTCGCTCGAGTATGTCAAAAAACTATTAAGGAAGGTAGCCCGTCAAAAAGAAAAATATTTATTGGAAACTACTGAAGGCGAAAATGTTGCTTTGAATGAAACTGCCGCAGAAGAAGATCTGACGAAAGTTACATCCAATAAGATCACAGGCAGCAGCGAAAAAGATGTGAAAAATACGGATGACATCAATTTCGAATTTGATGAGCGACATGATGATCAGGACAAGTCCGCATCAATCAATGATAAAACAGAAGCTTCCGGAGAAGCAGAAAACAGTGAAATGGGACCGTCTAATGGCAATCACATCGCGAATGCAGGTCATTCAGAAAAAAGCAGCGAACAGGATGTAGAACTAACAGTCACGGAAAGGCCCGTGGAAAAAGAAGCAACATCATGGCAGTCGCCGGATAAAGACTTTGACCCAACCCTTGAGTTATCGAATTACCGATATCCCGGCATTGAACTCCTGGAAGATCATGCCAGCGAAAATTCTTCCGTATCCAAAGAAGAACTGATCTCTAATAAAAACAAAATCGTAGAAACCCTCTCCCATTATAAAATTCAAATTAATAAAATCAAAGCCACCATAGGGCCTACCGTCACTTTATATGAAATAGTGCCAGCCCCCGGAATCAAGATTTCCAAAATTAAAAACCTGGAAGATGACATTGCCTTAAGTCTTTCCGCTTTAGGAATCAGGATCATTGCCCCCATACCGGGAAAAGGCACCATCGGCATCGAAGTGCCCAACCAAAACCCGGATGTGGTCTCCATGAAATCAGTGATATCTTCTGCTGCTTTTCAGGAATCAAAGAATGAGCTGGCAGTCGCCATTGGAAAAACCATATCCAATGAACCTCATGTATTTGATTTGGCTAAGATGCCTCATCTTTTGGTGGCAGGGGCAACCGGACAGGGAAAGTCGGTGGGATTGAATGCCATTATTACCTCCCTGCTTTACAAAAAGCACCCTTCACAAATCAAATTTGTAATGGTGGATCCGAAAAAAGTGGAGTTAACCCTGTATTCGCGACTTGAAAAGCATTTTCTTGCCAAGCTTCCGGATACCGAAGAACCGATCATTACCGATACGCAGAAAGTGATCAACACCCTCAACTCGATCACCATAGAAATGGACGAAAGGTATGAACTGTTAAAAGCAGCCCATGTAAGGAACCTGAAAGAGTACAATGCAAAATTCATCAAGCGCAAACTGAATCCTGAGAAAGGGCATAAATATATGCCGTATATGGTGATCATCATTGATGAATTTGCTGATCTCATCATGACGGCAGGCAAAGAAATAGAAATGCCCCTTGCCAGAATTGCTCAGTTAGCCAGGGCAGTGGGCATTCACCTGATCATAGCCACCCAAAGGCCCACGACCAATATCATCACCGGGGTTATCAAAGCCAACTTCCCGGCAAGAATTGCTTTCAGGGTGATATCTTCGGTGGACTCCCGGACCATACTGGATTCAACGGGGGCAAATCAGTTGATTGGACGAGGGGATATGCTTATTTTTACCGGCAGTGAAACCAAACGCATTCAGTGTGCTTTTATTGATACTGATGAAGTCGAGGCCATCACCGATTTTATCAGTAAGCAACAGGGATACAGCAGTGCCTTCGAGCTCCCGGAATATGTGGATGAAGGCTCCGAAGGAAGTGGAGAAGTTGATTTATCAAAAAGGGATGAACTTTTTGATGAAGCGGCCAGGGTCATCATAGCCCATCAGCAAGGTTCCACCTCATTGATTCAACGAAAGTTTTCCATAGGTTATAACCGGGCCGGGAGACTCATTGATCAGCTTGAAGCAGCCGGAGTGGTTGGCCCCTTCGAAGGCAGCAAAGCCCGGCAGGTCTTGATTCCAGATGAGTATCAACTGGAGAAAATCCTGAACAATCTTTAATCCGGTTTTACAGATGGTCAGCTCTTATAGTTACATCATTCCATATGCAGCAATGCCATGATAAGCTGCTGAACTATATTAATTAAACGCCTTTTACAATGCTTAAAATCGCTATCAACATTTTTTTACTGGTATTTTTTACCGCGGTGCTGCCCGCACAGCAAAGCAGAGAAAATCGCCATAGTCATAATGAACATCCAGACGCACTGCAATATCGGCCACTTGCTTGTAATTCACCAGAGCAAAGGGCCAGCTATCAGCCTGAACAAGCGGAAATTGGTTTTACTGCTCATTGGGCCGGAGCTTATCATAAACAAACGGCTGGTGATCAGAACAGTTTTTCAGGAGGCAATCTGCCAGAAGAACAGGCTGATAATCAAACCCTACAGCAAAGCAAGCGCGCCCAAAAGGCAAAAGAAGTGCTGGACAAGTTTTCAGCCAGGGCAAAAGAATATACAAGCTTCAAGACCAGTTTTACCTTTCTCCAGATGGGGTATGATGAAGAAATATCATACAGCTATAAAGGAAAACTCTACCTGGAAGGGGAAAAATATAAAATGGATCTGCCCCAAAGTACCATATTTTCCAATGGAGAAAAGGTCTGGCAATACTTGTCAGATGTCAACGAAGTCACCATCACCCATAAACAGGATGATGGATCGCTCATGAGTAACCCCCTTGAAATATTTACATTTTACCAGAAAGATTTTAAATATATGTACCGGGAAACACAGGCATACAATGGCGATGAAATTACGGTGATTGATTTGTTTCCAAAAGATATAGAAGCCAGTGATTATTCAAGAATCCGCGTAAAAATCAATATGCAAAAAATGATCATACATTCCATTAAATACTTCGGTAAGGGAGGGGTTCACTACAGGGTAGATATCAAAGATTTTAACACCGATACTACTTATTCCGAGGGATTCTTTACCTTTAACAAAGCAAAGTATGAAGGCGTTGAAGTAATAGATATGCGCTAAGGGTTCAGTATACTGAGTTTTTAATGCATTGATTTCTCAGCATATAGAGATTTCAGTAAGTTGAGTCTTCAGTATATTGAATATTCAGTGCGTTTAGTTTTCTTATAGTCACTAGTTATTTTCCGCCGGTTGATTTTTGCTTGCTGCTTTCCTCGGGATATTCTATCCGTACATGATAAATATTAATCAGCTTTCTTTTGAAAATATTTTTGATGGTAGTGATGGACTTGAATGTGATCTCGGTATTGTCAAACTGACCGGTGTTAATGTGGTCATCAATGATGTTTTCCACCAATTCATTCAGGGTTTTGGCATTAAGCTCCTTTAAACTTCTTGAAGCAGCCTCTACTGAGTCAGCCATCATCAGGACCGCTGTTTCTTTTGAAAACGGTTTGGAACCGGGATAAGTAAATATGCTTTCATCCACATCTTCACCAGGATAAGTATTAATAAAAGACCGGTAAAAATATTTAACTTTGGAAGTTCCGTGATGAGTGCGTATAAAATCCATAAGCGGTTCCGGCAGGTTATTGCGCCTGGCAATTTTTATACCGTCCGCTACATGACTGATGATCTTCTTGGCGCTTTCCTCAAAGTCCATCCCGTCATGCGGGTTGTAATTAGAAACCTGATTTTCAATAAAATATATAGGATTATTCATTTTACCAATATCATGATAAAGGGCTCCGGTTCTCACCAGCAAGGAATTTCCCCCAATATTGATAATGGCTTCTTCAGCCAGGTTGGCGACCTGCAGGGAATGCTGAAAAGTACCGGGAGCTTTTTCAGACAGCTTCCGCAATAAGGGTTGATTGGTATCGGATAATTCCATGAGCGTATTGTCCGACAGAAAGCCAAATGCTTTTTCAAATAAATATATCAATGGATAAGAGCTTAATACCAGCAATCCATTTCCACCAAACCAGGCAAAACTATACCAGTTGATCCGTCCCAGGTCACCTTCCTGGATCATATTCAGTCCAAAATATACAAAACAGTATGTCAGCACCACGACACCGGAAGTAAGAAAAAGTTTTCCCCTCCGGTAAAGGTTCTTGAGACTGAAAATAGCCACAATTCCGGTAATAAAATTAAGCAATATGAATTCAAAACTGTTGGGAACCATAAAACCAATCAGCAGTATCATTGAGAAATGAATGAAAGTGGCCACCCGGGCATCAAAAAAGGTCCAGATGATGATGGGTAAAATGGTAAAAGGAATCAAATAAATGTTCAAATTTGTGTAGCGCGTTGCCAGTCCGGCAACAATCACCAATAAACTCACAAGCAAGAGGATAAAAGATATATCCCGGGTATTTTGCAGGATTTCTTTTTTAAAGTTCAGCAAAAACAGGAACATCACGAACATGATAGAACCAATGAGCATTAGCTGTCCGATAAGCACCAGGTAATAATTGGAAGAGCTGCCTAATCGTTTTTCATATTCTTTTTTCAGGGATAATAATATCTGGTACTTGTTGGAATTGACCAAATCCCCTTTCATAATAATCCTTTCTCCTGCCTGCACCATTCCCCGTGTAAGGGAAATATTGTCGAGCATTTCCTCCTTCATTTTTTTGGATGTCTCTGCATCGTAAAAAAGATTGGGCAAAATAAAACGGTTTAAGTCCAGATCCTGAATAAACCTGCTCATCTGGTCATGCTGCTGAGGAAGGTTTTCACTGCATTGGCTTTGAACGCTGCTTAAAACAGTTTCATAGGCGGATCTGGGTGTGTACAATGATTTCAGCTTGCGTTCCTCAGCAACATTTCCCCGCAATGCGGTAATGACAGAGTCTATCCTGGATCTTTTATATGACAGGTCGTTGACATCAATAATCCCTGTTTGATATGCTTCCTTCATGGCGCTGTCAATAGCATGGAAACACCGGCCTTTTAATGTCTCCGGAGATATCTGGCTCGAATTAAACTGATCACGCATATATCTCTCTGAACTGTCATTGCGAAAATATTGTGTCCATATGAGTTCAAAATGTCCATCAAATTCATCAAGGTTTTCCTGGATTATTTTTTCATTATACCGGAAGTAAGGCTTAAACTCCCTGAGCACACTGTCTTTTTCCTTTTGAAATTCTCTTTCCGATTTATAAATGGGAAAATCAAAAGGCGCTATCAATATTTCATGCATCCATGGTTCTCCCTTTTGAAACTCGTATTGAAACTTTCCTTCCCTGGGATAAAAATACACGACAAGTATGGTCACCAGGAGAAACAATATGAACACAAGCGCCTTTCTTAAACTGAAAAATATATCTTTTAAAAAATCATTCATACATTTATCTTATCGATGGTCCATTTTAATAACAAAAATAATGCAATTAATAGATTTGAAACGGGAAAGTCAAAAAAAAGAAAGTGTCCCAAAGATGCTTTCGCATCATATGGAACACCTTCCCAACCATTATTAAACCTAAAAAACCAAAAACTTATGAAACAAAATCTACTTAATAAACTGGAATTTTTTTAAAAAGTTGCATAAAAAAATATGTTATATAGAAGGACATGGAATATCCTTCACCCTTTTCTTTGCCCTGGATTTTTGATCCTGGTTAAACTTATATATGAGTGATATTTCATGGGCTCCTCCGGTTGAAGTGATTAATCTTGAGATGGTAAAGTCATAACTATAACCCACCGTAACCCCTTTTATTGTATAACCCAATAAAACGGATAATGCATCATGTGAAGGACTTTCCTTGAACACAGGAATGCCCCTGTACCATAGTCCGAACATGATCGGTTCCCGGTTGAAATATGCCCCTAAGTCCAGTTGCTGGTCCCTTCCCTGCATCTTAAAATGTGAAGCAATAAACAACTTTTTTCCATCCTTTTTATAATGTGCCCTGTTTAAGGATAAGCTATATCCGCTATATAATGAATACTTTATTGGATTATAATCCTCATTATTGACGATCGAAGGATTGGCTTTCATCAGATGATCAGCTGTCACCCCCACCCAGAATTTATCACAATACAACAGCATAGAAGTTCCAAAATTAAAATGATTAATGTCTTCATCGGAAGGGATTTCCACACTGGTTGGGTTGATTTGTTCCCAACCGATTTGGTCCATGAACGTGAGCGAATGATAATCGATATTTCTTTGATAATACATAAAGGCCAGTCCCGGCCTTAAATGAAAAATATTGTTCAGTTTTATGTCATATGAATACTGCCCGGAAATATTGGTCGTGTTTAACTTCCCTCCCCCGGCCTGATCCCGCATCATCATCAGTCCTATCCCGCTGTTGTATTGGTATATATAATGGTCAAGGGCAAACATATAGGTTACAAAGGATCCCGGGAGACTTGGCCATTGGTCCCTGAAATTGATGGCTAACCGGGTTCCGTCGGTTGTTCCTGACAAAGAAGGTGCCAGGTATAAAGGAGCGGCATAGAATTGTGAAAATTGCGGATCCTGAGATTTGACCGGAAACAAGGTTAAAAATAATATCAGAAAAGTGATAAAAGCCTTCATGATTCTGATTGTTTTAATTTTTTAAGATGCTATGCTTCACAAGTTTATAATTCGATTCAGATTATGTCCATTATTTTCTTATTAGCAAGACGTCCCCTGCTTGTTCGAATTTTCGTCCGTTATTGTATTTGCCATATGCCCGCCATATATAAACATCCTCTTCAACCAGCTCTCCCTGATAATATCCGTCCCAACCGATATCGACATCATGACTTTCAAATACAAGAATGCCCCAGCGGTTAAATATTTCAAGATGATATTCTTCTACCCCGTCCACCAGAGGATGAAATACATTATTCTCATAGTCGTTTTCCGGATACACCCCGCCATTAGCACCTTCTGTACTTGGGGTAAAGGCATCCGGAAATATCATTTTACCGCTTTCTTCCACTTTTATCGTTTCCTTCAGCATCAATGAATCATGGCATCCTTTTTCCGACCACACATGCAAGCAGATATCATAGATGCCTTCCCTGGTGTATTTATGTGTGGGATTTCTCCGTTCCGAAACCGAATCATTCCCGAATTCCCATAAATATTCTTTTGCATTCACGGAGAGATCATAGCAATGAAGGATTTGCTCAGGAATAAACACTTCTTCAGGGGCAAAATCAAAATCAGCTACAGGCAAATCATGCACAACGACAGTGGTATCATCATAAACAGTGGAGCCATCCGGACCGGAGGTTTTAAGCTTTATGCTGTATTGGCCCGGCTGATAATAGGTGTATTTCGGTTTTTCGTTGATAGACGTATTGCCATCGCCAAAGTCCCAGGTAAATTTGGCATTCCCTGCCACGGAATTGTTAACCAAATTCACGGTTAACGGGGGACAGCCGGCAGTGTGGTCAATTCCGATTTTAACCCGGGGCATCTCATAGTAGGTAACAGTAACTTCATCAGAAGCAATGCATCCATTATTGTTTATTGTCCAGCGGAATGTATTGATACCGGTTCCCAAATCAGATACCACTGACTCATTGCTGGAAGCCTGTTCAAAGGTTCCTGAACCTCCAAGCAAGACCCATTGCCCTTGCCCTCTGCCCGGCCTGTTGCCTACCAGGGTGGCATGAGGTTCATATACAGTTTGATCTTCCCCTCCATGAACATAGGCCAAATCATTATAAGCAATGATTTCATCATGCAACACACATCCTTCGTGCGTATTGGTCCATCGAAGCGTGTTTGCTCCAAAACCCAGCTCCCTGACCGTTGTGTTGTAGGTTGAATCATCATCAAATTCAGCGTTTCCGCTAACCAGGGACCAGGCGCCCTCTCCTATTTCAGGCTGCTCTGCAAATAATTTCGCTTCATCTCCGCAAACATGGATATTAACCCCGGCATTAGGGGGACTGGGAAGGTTATTGGTGATGGTGATTTCGTCCACAGACCGGCATGAATGATGTTCAATCACCCATCGTAAGGTATTGGTACCATAGCTTAACCTTTTCACCCTGGTGGCATGAGAATGCTTTTCATCAAATTCTGCGCTGCCACTTACAATCTCCCAATATCCCCGGTGTTGACCCGGTGTATTGGCATTGACCTGTGTTTCATTGGCACAAATGATTTGATCAGGGCCGGCAATGGCTACATTGGCTTTGTCATTGGTTATGATTACCTCATCAGAGATCTGGCATTGCTTATTGATAATGGTCCACCGAAGCGTATTGGCTCCCCCTCCAAGTCCGTAAACCTTTGTATTATAATTATTTACATCCTCAAAGGAAGCGGCGCCGGCCACCACCGTCCATTGTCCCTTCCCAAACGGCGGTTCATTTCCGTATAACCTTGTAGAATCCTCACACACCACTTTGTCTTCACCTGCTTTGGCCATGACCGGCAGATTGTTGCTTATGGTCACTTCATCACTTAGCACACATTCCTTGTTTTTTATGGTCCACCGGAAAGTATTCGGACCCCTGGATAGTTCCGACACTTCGATGACCGGAAAGGTTTCATCACTTATTACGGCCGAGCCGCTTAGCAATGACCATTTGCCTGTCCCAATGAGGGGATTGTTGGCCTCCAGCTTGGATTTATTATCACAAATGATCTGGTCCGGACCGGCAAAAGGCTCGCTGGGCAGGTTATTCTCTATCAACACATCATCATGAGAAACACAATTTTTATATGAAATACTCCATCGCAAAATATTTTTCCCTTTTTCCAGGTTGGACACCTCCGTATTGGCTTCAGTCGGATTCTTAAACACAGCGGAACCTGAGCCTGCCACCACCGACCAGTATCCTTCACCTTTACCGGGATTGTTTGCCTGCATGACCGTGTTATCCTCGCAAAGCTTTTGATCCAAACCCGCCTCCGCTTCTATCAGGTCATAAGAAATCTCAACTTCGTCATATGAAACGCAGCCGTTATGGGTGATGGTCCACCTTAAAATGTTGTTGCCATATGAAATGTTTTCAATTTTTGTTTCAGCCTTTCTGATGTTTTCGAAGTTAGCTGAACCGCTTAAAATAGACCATTCTCCTATTCCGACAACCGGATTGTTGGCAGCAAGCGTCAAGGTATCGGTACAGATTGACTGGTCAGCGCCGGCATATGCATCGGTCGGCAGATCATTAATGATCACCACCTCGTCATAAGAAATGCAGTTTTCATGGGTAATGGTCCAGCGCAAGGTGTTGGCTCCTTTTCCCAAATCAGTGACTTCAGTGTTTCCATGCGTGGCTTCTTTAAAGGTGGCGGAGCTGGCACCGCTGGCGATGGTCCAGATTCCCTCTCCAATTTCAGGATTGTTTCCATTCAGCACAGCATGATCCGCACATATGGTCTTATCTTCCCCGGCATTGGCCGGAGTAGGCAAGTTATTGGTCAGTACGATATCGTCAGATTTTACACAACCTTTATGTTTGATCGTCCATCGCAGGGTATTGGTCCCGAAACCGAGGTTATATATTTCAGTCTGCGCCATCGAAGAATCCTTAAAGTCAGCTGATCCGCCAATGACCTCCCAGGTTCCCTTTCCGATGGCCGGCTGATTGGCAGATAGCAAGGTATAATCCTGGCAAAACGCCTGGTCTGCACCTGCCACCGGGGTGGATGGCATATTGTTTACAATGCTGACATCATCGTAGGTCGTGCCGTTTTCTATTACACTCCACCTCAGGATATTTTCTCCATAACCCAGGTTATACACCCTGGTATTGTGCTCCCGGTTGTCTTCAAACTTTGCAGAACCTTTAATGACTGACCATTCACCGATACCCAGCTTCGTCTTGGTCGCATCCAGCACTGTCTGTGTTCCGCAAATTACCTGATCCTCCCCTGCACTGATGATGGTAGGAGTGTTATTGGTTATGGTAACCGTGTCAATAGATATACAATGATTATGGGTAACTTTCCATTGGAATACGTTGTCTCCCCGGTTAAGGCTTGTGGCTTCGGTGTTATAGAGCTTGGGATTGATAATATCCGCCGAACCGCTGAGCAATGTCCATTCTCCTATTCCTTTATCCGGTTTTTCAGCAGCCATATAGGTGTGATCTTCCTCAATGACCTGCGGATCGCCGGCATCAGCATCCGAAGGGGCATCATTATAGATGATCACATCATCATGAGAGATACAATTTTTATGGTTCACTGTCCACCTTAAATGATTGGTATCTGCAATCAATCCGGAAACTTCTGTTCTGGGATTAAACCTGTTGACAAACAAGGCAGAACCTTTGATGAGGGACCAGGCTCCTTTGCCATGCTCAGTGGTAGCTGCATTGAGCGTTGTAACAGCAGAACATATAATTTGATCCTCACCTCCATGTATATCCACCCTGTTGTTATTAATTTGGACGGTATCCGATGAGATACAGGATTTATGGCGAATGGTCCATTTCAACACATTGGTTCCCTTCTGAACATTTGATATGGTGGTGGCCGGATCGGAATAATCATCAAATTCTGCTGAACCTGAAAGGATGGACCACCTTCCCTGTCCGGTGAAAGGGATGTTGCCTTTTAGTTCTGTTTCTTCTTTGCAGATATTCTGGTCAATTCCTGCCAGGGAACGTGTGGGCTGATCATTTCTGATAACGATGTCGTCTGAGCTTTCACAACCATTGTTGATGATGGTCCATGATAAATGGTTCTCGCCCTCTGCAAAATTTGCCGCGGTAGTTTTGTGCGAACCTCCTTCTTCAATGCTGGCCGTGCCCTTTTCGATGGACCAGAATCCGCTTGCACCGGAAGGAGGGGCTGTGGCTTCCAGGGCAATATCCTCGCCGCAAATGGTCAGATTTTCGCCGGCATCAACATAGCGCTGATTGTTCGTGATCGTGACCGTGTCATATGAATGACAACCTTGTTGCTCCAGGTAAATGCCAACCTGGTTTTCTCCTTTGCCCAGACCGGAAACAGTTGTTTCAAAAGCCGAGTGATCTTCAATTCCTGCCGGACCCTGGATTACACTCCATTCAATGCTGGCATTTCCCGGATCCTCCACCTGGAGGGTAGTTTGCGAAGCACAAACGGACTGCTCAACTGTTTTATTGATTCGGGGGGCTTTGTTGACCTTAACCCAGTACTCTTCCGATTCTTCACCAAGATTACAATTATTCCGGCCATACACGGTTATTTTTCCTCCTGAAGCGTTCTTATTGGCATCCACAATGATTTTTCGTGTGCCTTCACCGGCTTTAATGTTAAATCCTGATGGCAAATACCACACATAATAATTTGCATGCTCAATGGGAGGCACCTCATAAATCAGGTTTTTATCCCCCTGGCATATGGATGCCGGGCCGTTTATACTTCCCGCTTTACCTGGTTTCGGTTTTACCGTTACCTGCACGCCCCCGGATGATATCCCATCACCGCAATGATTTTCTCCATATACCGATATGATGCCGTTTTTGGCTGAATCTGTGACACTTAATGATACCACCCTGGAAGCCTCCCCGGTCAGAATGATAAATCCTTCCGGTATGTTCCAGTGATATGTTTCAGCATTTTCAAGGGCATCAATCTCATAACTGACAAATTCCAGTCCCTGACAAACTTTTTCCAATCCGCTCACCCCGCCAGGTTTTTCCGGCAATGGTTCCCTGGTTATATAGGCACTTCCTTTCATCCCGGATTCGCATCCATTGGCAGCTATAGCTTTTACGGTATATATGCCTTCTTTGGTCTGGTTGCCAAAGTTTATGCTGTTTCCGGTCCCGGATTTCACGGTCACGCTGGTATTCTGATTCAGTAATAATTTGTATTGTGTGTTCTCCCCTGATTCATCAGAACCCTTGAGCCTGATTTCTTTTCCGCCGGTTCCTTCACAATATGTTCCCCCTCCCATTATTTCATAAGAAGCAGGATTTGGCTTAATGGTCAGCGATACTTCAGATGGACTGCTTTCACAGGCAGTACCCCCATGGGTATTGGTTACATAAAACCGGTGTGTATCCACCTGGCTTACAGATGGCTTGAAAAGGTTTCCTTCATAAACAGGCTCATTAACGGGCAATTCACTATACCATTTTATTTCATCACCCTTTGCGGAAAAGCCGGGGATACTGCTGTTGAAGCATATTGAGATGTCTTCTTCAAGTATATCCGGTTTCTCCGGAAGCTGGTTTATTGTGAATGTTACCGGGGCATAACCACTTTCACAACCATTTGAATCCACCTGGGTTACATTAAAAAGCCAGCTTCCGGGCAAGGTATTTTGCGGAATATAATGAGGGCCAACAGACAATAAAGAGGCCTTCTTTTCATCGTACCATTTAATGGTATTTCCTTTACCAGGCAATGCCTGTAGCTCAGGGTTTTCCTGTCCGTGACAAATGCTTTGTCCGGAAACACCCGGCAAGTTCGGCAATTCATTCACGGTATAGATGGCACTTGACGGCTTACTCTCGCAACCATTGGAAGGACTGGTGCGGGTGGCATAATATTCATATTTGCCCGGGTCTTTTACATTTGGAGTAAACGATGCACCGGTACTCAGCAGCTGACTGCTGTCCAATTCAATATCTGAATACCAGTTTACGCTATGGCCACTCGCTGCTGTTAAAGCATTTATGACAGATCCATAGCAACCCGCATTATCTAATATGACAGGGGGAGCCGGTCTCGTTTTATCTTCCTCTACAAATACCCGGGCTGTCGTGTCACAGCCATTCCTTTTTAATGTCACCTTCAGCAAATAATTGCCTTTTTCATTTACATAGGTTTCAGAAGCCTGTGGTGAAGACATTTCACCGGGACCCTGCCAACGATAATACACCTTGTCATCGTTAAAGCCAGGTGCGCTGCCTTTAAGTTTTGCCTGATGCTGTTTACAGGTTAACTTAGCCAAATTCAGGGTATCGATATGAATGTCCGGTCGTTCAAAGTCCGCCTTTACATAAACACTGTCCTTGACGGAACAGCCATTCTCAAGGTCTTTCAGGGTAAGGGTATAATAACCTTCCTGATCCACCCCAGGTGTAGGCGTGGTGGCATTATAAATGTTTCCGCCGCCGGATGTTGTCCATTGATAAGAAACATTGGACTGACCCGAATTCTCCTCCATGTAAACCATCCTCTTTGAACAGGTGAGCATTGCGGGGGCATCATTAATATTGATGGCAGGTTTTTGCCTGTTTTCTACTACATATACGGTATCATATGAAGCACATCCGTTTACGTCATCGGTGGTCTTCAGATAATATTCGGCCGGGGAATTGACCACGGGATTGGATGAAAGATGGCCGGATTTAATATGGCCACCGGTTCCGGGAGACCAGACATATGAGACCTTATTTTTATCATGCACCCGTTCTGCAAATACATGAAGCTTTTCCTCCTCTTTTGAACATGTTAATTCATCGGGTTCTTCTATTCTTACTTCAGGTTTTGATTTGTTTTCTTTCACCGTAAAGGTATATTTATTGGAACATGATGAAACCGGGTGCATGGCATAGAAGGTATATTTTCCGGGTTGGCCGGCCTGAATGCTCAGGGAGGAATCACCGGTTGACCACCAATAAATGGAAGAAGAAACAGAGTCTATGGGCAAATCAATTATCTGTACCTCACAACTTAGTTCATCATGATCAGGATATCCCGGAATTATCGCAGGGACAGAATTATCTGCAACCACTTCCACACTGTCGCTGTCTTTACAACCACTCACAGGATGTTCCAAAGTCAAATGATACCACCCGGGAGCATCAACAAAAGGACTGACTATGGTTGGATCGGAAGAAATATGTCCGCCATCTGAAGCTTCCCATTGGAAATTAGTACCGGAAGACATCGAGCCGTCAAGCTGAATGGTCTGGCGGGTACAGGTAAACAGGTCAGGGGATTTGCTTACCCTGGCCTCAGGCAATTCGTAATTGATAAAAACTTCAACGGACTTTTCCACTTTACAGCCGGTCACAGCATGTGTAACTGAAAATCCGTACAGACCAGGGGCATTGACTTTCGGTGAAAATGAATGCTTATTGGATATTTGTCCCATACCGGAAGTACTCCATTCAACGATGGCATTCGGGGTGGATGTGGCGCCGTTGAGCGTTACCCATGTATTTTTGCAGGTGATGCTATCAGGGGTCTCGTCAAAATGACTGATGACCGGCTGGGTATAGTTGGTATCAACCTCGACCGTACCTGTGTTATAGCAACCATTGGAGGCTGTAACTTTTACCTGGTATATACCTGCCTGACTGACCACAGGTTCAGGAGATGAAGGGTGCTGTATGCTGCCGGTTCCTGAAACAACCTCCCAGGAATATTGAACATTGGGCGTTGTCGATTGCGCTTTCAAGGTATCAGAGAGGTTCTGACAGGTGATATCCGGATAATCGCTAAACAACATCAGGTTGGGCTTCACCGTATCGACTCCCACCGTAATGAAGGCATTGGACTGGCAGCCATTCTCGGCCGTTGCGGTTAAAACATATTTTCCACCTTCATAGACGGTTGGATTGGGTGTGTTCGGGTTATCAATCTTACCAGGTCCATTCCAGCTTAGAGAAGCATGGCCGGAAGCGGTGGCCTGTAAAAGAACACTTTGCTGATCGCAGGTGATGACAGGATCGTTTTGTACAATGGAAACTCCCGGTGCCCGGTAATCCGCGTCAATGGTTATGGATGCCTCATTATAACAGCCATTGGCAGAATCCGTCACCCTGACCTTATAAGGACCGGCCGAATCAATGGTAATTTCATCTGATAACCTTCCGGAGACGATATGTCCCTCAACCGTACTCCAATAAAATTCGGGGTTTGTAATATTGGAAGTGGCAGTCAGCTTTATGGACTCGCTGCATCCTATCTTGTTTTTATCTGCCGTAATATTTAATTCAGGAAGGGTCATGTTCTCAACCACCTCTACGGTGTCTTTATGAAAACAGCCGGTCAGCGGATGGATAACGGTCAGCACGTAATTATCCGCCACAGAAGCGAACGCGGTATTTTCGCCGGCATTCATTACCAATCCATCGTTTAATGGTTCCCAGGCATAGCGGGCATTTGACGTATTGCTGCTTCCGATAAGCCGGACCATGCTGTTATGGCACGACAAGTCCCCGCTGACAGATGCTTTGACATTCGAAGGTTTTGAATAATTGCTATCAACCACTACATTTGTTGTTGACTGACAGTTATTTACCGTGTTTTCAGCCATTAAGGTATATTGTCCTGGTTGGTTGACAGCAATGTTGTTCAGGTGATCCGGTGATTGAATGCCAGGTCCGTCCCAGTCATATGTTACATTATTAAGCGGTGTGGTATGGAGCATGACAGAATTCCTGGAACAAGTAATCTTTTGGGGATTGGAAATATCAATAACCGGTGTGGATTTGTTTTCATAAACCCATATGGTGGTATCACGGTAACAGGCATTATCCTGGTTTGTCAGTCTGACCTTATATTTGCCGCTTTTTCTGACTATGGCAGACGCTGTATTGGCACCGGTTTTTATTTCACCTCCTTTGAATGCTTCCCAGCTAAAAGCAGGTTTCATAACATTGGTTACAGCAGACAAGGTCACCAGGCTATCCCCGCAAGTGATGGTATCCGGCGAGCCAACATAAAGATCCGGTTTTTGAATATTTTCATAAACGGTTATTTTACCCGTATTTTGGCAACCACTGGCTGTAACGATTAATTCATATTCCCCGGTTTCATTCACCAAAGCGGTGTCATTATTGATGAAATGGCCATTTCCGATATTCCATTTTAAATGAGCCCCGGGTGTGGAAGAAGAACCAATCAAAGCAACCGGATCCGCTGAGCAGTCAATTTTTTCTGGAGTTTCCATGGCTATGTCAGGAATATGATGTACCGTCACATATAAACTGTCAGCTTCACCCGTCCCGGAGTTATTCACCCCACAGGCGATGATATATCCGCTGACAGCCTTGTTGTCAATATCGACCGTTAGCATGGTATCTGCCCTGCCGCTGATAATCTTAAAACCTTCCGGAATGTTCCAGTTGATGGAGTCAGCATCAGGCAATGCAGGTATCTGGTATTTTATGTTCTCCTGCTTTTGGCAGACATCCGTCAATCCGGAAATTGGTCCGGCAGGTCCGGGAATATCCTTTATGCTAACCGCCAATTCAGCCTTTTTACCAGCTCCGCATGCATTTTCCCCATGCACGGATAATGTATAATCCCCTGCCGGAACACCATCAAATGACACCTTGATATCACTGGTACCACTTCCGGAGATGATGGAAGCCATGGGTGGGAGGTTCCAATGATAATTTTCATCATTGACATGGGCAACCGGTTGGATAGAATATTCCGCTTCACTGTCTAAATCAAGATTGGTTTCTCCGCTGATGGATTTGGCATCCCCCGGTAAATACCCCCTGGATATGGTAATGGTATCATTAATGTTTAACACACAATTGCTACTGGATATGGCCTTTACAGAATAGGCCCCTTCTTTATAATGGCCATTAAATTCAAATGAATTCCCTCCATTAGAAATAAGGGTGTCTTTGAGTTTAGTACTATGATTGAGGTATAACGCATACCTTGCCCAGTCGTCAGAACCACTCAATCCGATAATGTTACCCGGACTGTCCTCACAATACACGCCTCCACCCATTAAGGCATAAGAAACACCTGGCAGGCTATGCACGGTAACAGATTGTGTATCGGCATTATGGCATCCCGTTGACGGCTCTTTATAATGATAGATGATATCATTCTTACCGCTTGCCAGTCCTTTTGCATTAAATGCTGCCGTTCCGTTACCATGGTCGCTGATACCACCCCCGGTGAATTCACCAAAGCTGCTGGCCGGATTGCCTGTAAGTATATAATCCTTTTCATACGGACAAACCTCATCCGGAAGGCCTGAAAAAGTAACATCCGGAACCGCATGAATGGCAACGGTCTGACTGATGGAATCTTTACATCCATTGGCACCAACAGCCGTGTACCAAATGGTATAATTATCTTCTACAGGGATTTCAAAAGGATTAAACCTGGCCTTTCCATTTCCTTCATCTTGAAAAACTGTGATGTCTCCCCAGGGATCACTATAGTATCCATTGATGGGCGTTCCATTGATGGTCACATGACCGGTATCATTGCAATAGGCCGAACTCAGACCGGAAAGACTGACATGAGGAAGTTCTTTAACCGTGACACTTGCACTGTCGTTATCCTGACAATGATAGGCATCGGTTACCGTCACATAATATTTATTATCGCTTGCAGGAGAAACGGTTATACCGGCATGACTCGAACCCGTACTCCATTCATAATCATAATTTCCATTTCCACCAGAAACAGCAGGGTTCAGCATAATCTCTTCCCCCCGGCAAACTGAGTAGTGACCCATAGTTATTTGGGGGTTATCCATGACAACCACTTTTACAGAATCTATGTCGCTGCAATGATTATCATTGGTAACAGTCACCCTGTAGGTGGTTGTTACATCCGGTGATACTGAAATATTAGCCGCTGTCGCTCCTGTGTTCCATTGGTAATTTCCTCCACCAGTGGCTTTCAGGGATGTGGACTCCCCGCGGCAAATGGTGTCATTGCTTCCGGCATTCGCCACGGGTGGACCTTTCACTTCGACTTCTACCGTATCCCAATCCTTACAATGATTATTGCCGGATACCGTCACCTGGTATGATTTGCTGGTCAGCGGGGCTACCGTAATATCCTGGGTAGCCTGTCCCGTGCTCCATTTATAAGAGGTCCCACCCTGTGCGGTAAGGGTTATGCTTTCTCCCCTGCATAATGCAGTATCGACACCTGCATTGGCTGTCGGATTCGGAAAAACATCCACCACCACCGTATCTTTGTCCACACAATGATTTTCATCTTTCACCGTGACCACATATGTTTTTGAGTGCTCAGGACTGGCATAGGGGTCGGCGATGGCAGAGTCGCTCAGTCCGTGACTGGTATTCCATTCATAGACGACTCCACCGGAAGCATTGAGCTGAACCGGATATCCCTGGCATAAAGAAGTATCCTTACCTGCATAAGCATCAGGAGTATCATATTCACTTACCTTTAAATGCCCATTCATGGATGTCCTACAGCCATTTACTTCGTTTTCGGCAACAATCCGGTAAATGCCTTTATTTCTGTTTTTCCATGATATACTTCCACCGATGCCCGGAATGGTATCCTCATTGTTTCCATTCTTTTTTAATATATAGTTCACACCTGTCTGAGAGCCACTTAATACAACGCTTACACCGCTTTCCCCTATACAATAAGCAGTATCCCCAAGAACCTGATATTTAAGGGGTGTCTCATTCACCGTTAAATGCACACTGTCATTCAATAATACACCGCAACTTGCATTGTACGCTTTCACTTTATACGTACCGTCTTGTTTCAGGTAGCCGAAAGATAATTCAGATCCGGTACCCGGCATCGTTTTCACGATGGCCGCCTCATTCCTGATTAATTCATATTGAATGCCATTTTCGCTATCCATTAGCTTTATTTCGGCCGAATCTCCTTCACAAATGGTAGCATCCGGACTTAAAGCAAATTGCTTTGGGTTATTCAAAATGGCCAGGGTTTTTGTCTTTTCATTGGTACAGCCTGTTACCGGATGCTGGTAGGAATAGGTGATGTTGTAATCGCCGGCAGAAAGTCCAGATGGATCGAGACTGGCCAGTCCGTTGCCCAGGTCTTTGATACCCGGACCGGAAAAGGTTCCGTCAGAAGTCTGTGGGGTTCCGTTTAAAACGAGCGTATCGCTGTTTTTACAATAAATGCCATTACCCGGCAATCCGGCAAAATCCACATAAGGAATAAAATTGATACTTACAACCTGCATTACTGAATCTGCGCAGGAATTGGCTCCGGTTACCTTATAACTGATGGTAAAATCATCTTCATTGGGAACATACTCAGGAGTGAACAATGCTGTACCATCCCCATTATCTCTGAATATGGAATCCACCCCCCAGGGATCAGACCAAACCCCGTGAGAAGGATTTCCCAGTATGGTAAAAGAATCGACATTATTGCAGTAAGCCGGTTTTAAGGTATCGATGGATATGACAGGCAATGCTTTTACTTTGACTGCGGTACTGTCATTATTGGTGCAACCCTGATTTCCGGTAATTTCATATTTTATTTTGTAGTTGCCTGGTGTCAGATCTTTTGGAACAAACTTATTGCCTATCACCCCGGTTCCGTAATAGGTTCCTCCTCCATTTGCCCCTTTTAGGGTAACCGTATCCTGATTGTTACAAAAAGCTATATCAGTGGTTGAATGGGGGATGCCGTTCAAGGTAAAGGATGCATCCGGCAAACCATGCACAACAAAGCCAACAGAATCAGAATTGGAACAACCCATCCCCCCGTCATCCACTTCATATTTAACAGCATAATTTCCGGATTTCTGAGAAGCAGGATCAAACACAGCCTGGGGTGTTCCTTCATCCGCTTCATAGATCAGGCTGGTCCCTTTATAGACTTTAAAATGGCCATCAGGAATGCCGGTTGGCTTGTTGGCTGTCAGCGTAAAAGCACTTTCCGATTCACAGTAGGAAGGATTGATATTAAGGGATACCGGAATCCCGATGTCAAAAGATTCCGTAACACTTTCCTCGCAACCCGAAGTATTCGTAAAGGAATAAGTAATGTGATAGGTACCGATACTGAAAGCACTGGGAATAAGGGTCGCAGTACCATCTCCATGATCTGTCAGTCCGGGTAGCGCCCCTGCATTAAATGAAGCATTCTCCCCTGCACCCGGTATGGGATCACCAGTGATGGCATAGGGACCGGCATCATCATCGCAGTACATGGATTGCAGGTTATGAATGGAAGGATTTGGTGTAAGATCATTGGAAACCTCTACCCGGAAAGTGTCTGAATTGATGCATCCATTTCCGTCCGTGTATTCATAATAAATGGAATAGATGGTACCCGGGTGAACACCAGATGGATCAAATTCAGCATGGCCATTACCGGGATTGCCGGATAAAACAGAATCCGGGCTAAATATTCCATTGGTAGAAGTCGGGTTACCGTGAAAAGCAACAGGACCATGATCCTTACAATAGATATCATCCAGTCCTTCTATTTCTGCTTCCGGCAGTTTATTCACAAATACCCCGACGATGGCACTGTCCTTGCAGAAATTATCATCCGTGACAATGACTTTGTAATCGGTTTCAGTTTCAATGGCTGCGGGGGCTACATCTATGTCAGGGGTCCCTTCACCCGTATTCCAGGAGAAATCATGAGGCATTTTACCACCCGAAGCTGAGGCAGAAAGCGTTACCGTATCGCCGAAACATATCACCTCGTCACCACTGGTATTAATGGAAGGGTTTTCAACCACTTCAACCTGAACATCATCCATATCCTGGCAGCCCTGAAGGTTTGTAACCGTGACTTTATAGTTGGTGGTGCTATTCGGGGCCACTGTTATATTCTGATTATTATCGCCATTGCTCCATTGATATCCGTTTCCACCCGAAGCTTTCAACAATGCAGAAGTTCCGATACAGATGGTGGTGTCACTGCCTGCATTGGCCGTTGGTTTGTTTTTTACCGTTACCATCACCGTATCGGTATTGATACAACCATTGTTATGGGTGGCAGTGACATAATAATTTTTATTGGTTCCCGGTGAAATTTCAATGCTTTGGGAGGTTTCCGATGTACTCCATTCATAAGAATCACCACCGGTGGCAGTTAAAATGATGGTATCTTCTTTACATATTGTTTTATCCGGACCGGCATTTACGTTGGGAAGTGATTTAATATCGATGGTTACGTCATCGGTGGACTTACATCCATTGTTATCTGTTACGGTAACCGTATAAGTCTGAGATTTTTCCGGAAAGGCCATGGTATTCGCTTCGGTGGAATCTTTCAGGCTTATTCCGGGTGACCATTGATAGGACACCCCCCCTGAAGCATTCAGCACGGTGGAATCGCCATAGCAAATGGCGATATTGGAGCCAGCATCGGCCACCGGCAAATCATTCTCCAAAACAGTCACATTCCCGGTCATGTTTCTTGCACATCCGGTAGAGGGGTTAACAGCACGCACATAATAGTTTCCTTTTTGTTTGTTATTCCAGGTTAATGGACTGCCGGTTCCGGCTTTTAGCTGAGGATTGCCGTCTTTGTACAAATAATAATTGATGCCGCTTTCAGAATCATCCAGTTCTAATGTGACCCCCGAACCCCCTTTGCAATAGCTGGTGCCACCGGAAAAATCAAAAGCCGTTGGCAAAGGCATTTCCTTTACCACCAGACTATCATCCATCATGGCAATACAGCCACTGGTATCATTTATTGCTTTAATTTTATAATTCCCGTCTTTAAGGTGATTCCATTTCAATGTATCTCCATCCCCTGATTTTGGACTTCCTTCATTGACATTATTTTTTAATAATTGATAATTCACATCCGTCTCCGAATCATCCAATTTCAGGGTTACGCCACTGCCTCCTGCGCAATAGATGGTATCTCCGACGATTCCGAATTTTTCCGGCAACCCGGCTTCGGTGATCAGGGCTGCACCATTCATGGTCATTGTGCAACCTGTGATGATATCAATGGCCAGTACCGTGTAGGTACCTTCCAGGTTATCATTCCAGGTCAATGAATTTCCATTATTGCCGTTCACCGGAGAGCCGAAGTCCCCTCCATTTTTTTTCAACTGATATGAAACCCCTGTTTCGGAATTACTTAAACTCACAGCTTTTCCGGAGCATCCTTCACAATATATGCCGGAACCACTGAGATTATAAGCGGAAGGTGTGTTTTTAACGGTAAAATAAGAAGTATCTGAATGGGTTACCCCATTTTCTTCATAGAAATAAACAATTTCGTGTATGCCGGTGCCTGCCATGGCCGGATTAAACTGGTCTATGCCCGTCACCCCGGAACCCTGATAATAAAAGGTACCGGGACCTGCCGGTGTGCCTTCATTTATCGTAAAAGGCATATCATGTTCGCACAATTCTTTATCGGCATCAAATTGAACCACCGGTTTCACGTGCACAACAAAAGTATCCCTGCTGCCTCCCTTTTCATAAATCAAAGAATCAATGCCAATACCTGCCAGTCCCGGATTATATGAAGCGCTCATGCCACCCGTGTAGTTAACTCCCTTGTGTTTAATAAAAGTTCCGTTGTCAGGATTTACATTAAAACCCTGAATGGGTGTGGTAACCAGGTAAGATGACTTAAGCCCGGTGATGGAAGCAGCATGGCTGCTTACCAAACTGACCATCCATAAACTGATGAATATAAGGAAAGTAAATTTGTATTTCAATACTCTTGTCAACAAACTTATCATTGTTATATTTATATTAATATCATTCATCAATTTTTTTTATTCATTCGTCAAATTATACGCCTCCATTTTTAATAAAGTTATGAAACCGTTGGATGATTTATGTCATTGTTTGCCATAACACGGTCAGGAAACCACCGAAAACCAGTACATTTTGTTATAACAATTTTATTTTTCAGGGCATCAATGAAAGACTAAGAATTGTTGTATAACATATCATCTGGCCCGAATAATTGTAATGCTGATAAATGCTAATAAACATAAACTGTTCTTAAAACCGAAGTTGGGCAAATCTGTTAAATGATTCAGAGATTGCGCATAACGCAGTTACTGGTGTTTTTTTTAATACTTTATAGGAATGTAAACAATTGTATATAAATGCTCTATATGCAGCTTACACCCGCAAAGCAGATTGTCATGAAGGGTTTAAATAATATTAAAAAGAGATGCAAATGACTTATAATGAAGGAAGACTTGGAAAGATTGATATGAAAATAACCGGCTGGATGTCCAGGAATGGGATAAAGCTATTAAGATGGAGTGTTGGAATCATTTTTCTATGGTTTGGTGTCCTAAAATTCTTCAAAGGAATGAGTCCGGCTGAGTCACTGGCCATTGAAACCATTCAGCATTTAACTTTCGATTTAATCGGCAGCAAAACAATCATATATGGACTGGCCATCTGGGAAAGTCTGATAGGCTTGGGACTCATCATCAACCGCTTTTTGAGGGAGACTTTATTGCTTTTATATCTTCAGATGCTGGGAACATTAACGCCCATTTTCTTATTTCCTGATGAAGTATTTAACATCATTCCGTATGCACTGACCATTGAAGGGCAGTACATTATCAAGAACCTCGTTGTCATTAGTGCCGGTATAGTCATTGGATCAACAGTCAGGGGAACAAGAACCGAAACGAAATAGCAAAATCCGCTTAGTTACCAATAATGCTTCCTGCTAAATGAAAGCCTTGTGCAATGATTGGTATAAACCCCTCACCAGCCATCGTTTACGACAAGGGTATGAACCGAGCTTGCGAGCCCTCCGAAGGCAAATGAGTTTACAAATTCGCCGAAGGCAAATGATCACGAATTCGTCGGGTTTGTTGTCCTTATAGCCTTTTCCTAACCAATTGAAAAAAAGCAATTAACAGAAAGAAAGACACTATAAATGAGAAAATAATCAGATTTCCCCATGCGTTTTCCGATTGAGTCAGCACATACGATAAAAACTTATTATCCAGTTCATCCACTGTCGGGATGTCAGTATGGTGCCATTTACCCAGGATGGTTCCTCCCCTCAGCAATACCAGTCCCGGATTAGAACGGACAATGGTTTTTAAGGTTATCTCATCCGTATGAAAGAAATCAAAAAAACCTCCTGTTTGTTCCCGGTATTGTTCTATTTCCTGTGCCGAAGATGATGTCAGTCCGATAAACCTGTGCCCGTTATTTTTTGAGAAAGACGCCAAATCATTAATTTTATCCTGGTTTTCATAACGATAATCTTCCAGATTGTATGCGATAAGCAAAAAAGAATATCCTTCGTCTTCCAGCACCATGTCGGTTATGTTACCGCTTCCATCCAAAGGGTCCATCGTAAAATCATGAATGGGAGGCACATATCCTTCTTCCACCAGAATATTTTCTGTTTCCACCCAAGTCCATGTTGAATCCGGGAGATTATTGATGTCAAATTCTTTTACCTGTTCGTTTTTTTCGTATTTCAGAATTGTTTTATATTCAGGTTGCGGTGCCCCTTCAGGAATTTTCATTTTATCTGGAATATGGGTTCCAACATTGTATGGCCTGAAATCCAATAATGGAAGGTTGTTATAACAGTACAAAGACAACCCCACAGAAAAAACAATAAAAAGGCCAAAAACCGTCCATTCTGTCACCGGCTTTAATCCGTTATCAAACTTATTTCTTTGTTTAAAAATAAATATAACCAGCAAGATCAAAACCCCATTCTTAAAAAATGTTTGCCAGTTGGTCATGATCAGGGCATCTCCAAAACAGCCACAGTCAGTTACCGGATTGGTAATGGCAATATATAAGGTCAAGCCTGTAAAAAAGATCATAAAAACCAGCACCGCCCATGAGATTTCTCTTATCCTTATTTTTAAAAACAAAGCGATACCGATAATAAATTCAGCTGTACTCAGAATAATGGCCAGGGGCAAAGCCATTCCATCCAAAAACCCAATGCCGAATGCATCGAAATAGTCAATAAATTTATAAGTTGAACCAAGGGGATCGATTCCTTTCACAAAACCTGAAAATATAAATACTGCGCCGACCAGCAAACGGCTAATATTCCTGAGCAATTTTATCATTGTTTTTCAATTAACTATTATGTCGATTATAAAAAAAGGCAAAAATATCAACAACCTTAATACAATGGCATGCAAAAAATGTTAAATTTTATTAAAAATCATACGACGGCTTATAAGTAATTTTTTAACTTGAATAGAAATCTTACGGCGGCTAAACGAAAATGTTTAATCCTATTATAAACCATACGCAAGCTTATAAGTATGGTTTGAATGCATGGATGACTTTTTCGCTGATGATGTTCGGAGACAGCATATCGCCTTCCTTATTATAGCAGAGAATTCGCTCCAGTGAGTTATCCTTTTGAGACAACTCAAGGTATTCATTCCTCACCCTTTCCTGGAAGTCCAGGTCCGCCTCATGAATATCCTCTTTGCCCTTCAAATAATCCCTTTCAGATCCTTTTCTTTCTTCAACCAGCTTGCTTTTCACAAAATCGAAAGGAACATCCAGGAAAACCGACTTATCTGGTAGAGGGATCTTGAAATACGAATATTCAGTGGAATAAATCCATTCTCTTAACTTTTGCCGCTCATCATATTGGTCAATTTTGGCACACTGAAAAGCAATATTGGAATGGACATACCGGTCAGCCAGCACCACATACCCCCTGGATAGCCAGTCATTCAGTTTTTCTTTAAAATTATTCCTGTCCCCTGCATACAATAACGCCACCAGGTATGGGTTCACCTCATCATTTTTACCCAGTTCGCCCCGCAAAAATTTTGCGACAAGCTCACCGAAGACCGGGGAGTCCGTTACCGGGAAGTGTATATACTGATAAGAAATATCCTGGTTTTGGAGATATTGTTTAAACAATTTCACCTGGGTTGACTTTCCCGAACCATCGAGGCCTTCAATTACGATAAAACTCATTGCCTGATTTGAATTGGATTAGTTAATATTGATTAATTTTGTCCATGTTATAGTGGAGGCACGGCGCGGCCGCGGGACGGTGAGACTAGGCGCGCAGCGGGG
>CAYFUP010000016.1:0-26822 GCA_964346235.1 uncultured Bacteroidales bacterium
ACTACTTTTGTTTTTCTTACATAAGGACGGTGTTTAAAATTGAGACTGTCAAATAGGAGTTGCTCAATTTCTGGAGCCTTATATCCGGGGTTGGGTTAACTATTATGGGAAGTACAGGATATCGGCACTGAATTCGGTGTTTCAACTGTTAAAACGCAGGCTGGTTATGTGGGCACGCGCACGTTACAAGCGTTACAAAACGAGTTTAACCCTGGCATATGCTTGGTTAGAAAGAGTTAGGGTTCAATTCCCTGGCTTATTTTACCACTGGCGATTAGGGTTGTACTGATAAAACGCGTAGATTTGTATAACAAGAGCCGTATGACGGGAACTTAGTGGAAAGATCTCACGACAGGAGGGAGAAAACTGTCACGTACGTTTCTGTGAGAGGCTTGGGGTGAAATTCCCCTTGCCTGCTAAACCCGCCAACCGTTAGTCGGAAGTGTTGGAATAAACAAATATAGTACTACCCGGTAGGGCATAATAAAAAAGACTTCCAAAAAATTTATTTACTGATTGATTGAATATATTTGTACAAAAAAGGTAAGATGACTGATTTTGCTGAAAAATATATTAACCCATTTACCGATTACGGATTTATAAAACTTTTTGGAGAAGAATCATAAATTCAATTAACAAAAATAATTATGGAACAGCATTACCGAATAGAAAAAGATACGCTGGGAGAAGTTAAAGTTCCGGCGGACAAATATTGGGGGGCACAAACCCAGCGGTCAAAGGAGAATTTTAAAATCGGACCTGAAGCATCCATGCCCACAGAGATCATTCAGGCATTCGGTTACCTGAAAAAGGCAGCGGCCATCACCAATCAAAAGTTGGGGGTGCTTTCCGGGGAGAAATCCCGGTTAATCATGCAGGCATGCGATGAAATCATCGAAGGAAAGCTGAAAAATCATTTTCCGCTGGTGGTTTGGCAGACCGGTTCCGGTACGCAGTCAAACATGAATGTGAATGAAGTGGTGGCCAACCGGGCTCATGTATTGGACGGAAATATACTGGGTGAAGGAGAAAGAAAGATTCATCCCAATGATGATGTGAACAAATCACAGTCTTCCAATGACACGTTTCCCACCGCCATGCATATTGCCGCTTATAAAACCTTGCTGGAAAAAACCATTCCTGGAATTGCCAGTTTGAAGGATACCTTGCATCAGAAATCTCAGGAATTTAAAGAGGTGGTGAAGATTGGCCGCACTCACTGGATGGATGCTACCCCATTGACTTTGGGACAGGAGTTTTCTGGTTACGTGTCCCAACTGGAACATGGATTGAAAGCCCTGGAGAACACATTGCCGCATTTGCTGGAGATGGCTTTGGGTGGCACGGCTGTCGGTACCGGGTTAAATGCCCCAAAGGGTTATGCTGAAGAAGTGGCTTCGCAAATAGCCGGATTGACAGGTTATCCTTTTGTTACAGCCCCCAATAAATTTGAGTCTTTGGCTGCCCATGATGCCATTGTGGAGTCTCATGGTGCATTGAAGCAACTGGCCGTGGTGCTGATGAAGATTGCCAACGATATCCGCTTGATGGCTTCCGGGCCCCGTTCAGGTATTGGTGAAATCATCATTCCGGCCAACGAGCCCGGTTCTTCCATCATGCCCGGGAAAGTCAATCCGACGCAGGTGGAAGCCCTGACCATGGTTTGTGCCCAGGTGATGGGAAATGATACCACCATTTCATTAGCGGGCAGCAACGGGCAATTTGAATTGAATGTATTCAAGCCAGTCATGATTGCCAACTTTCTACAGTCGGCCACACTGTTGGGCGAGGCCTGTGTGTCATTCAACGATAAATGTGCAACAAGCATAACACCCAACTTTGAGCGCATTGCCTATCACCTGGAAAACTCATTAATGCTGGTGACTGCCCTGAATACCCATATCGGATACGAGAAAGCCGCCACCATTGCCAAAAAAGCCCATCAGGAGAGTAAAACCCTCAGGGATGCTGCTCTGGAGCTGGGATACGTGACTGAAGAAGAATTTAATGAATGGGTGAATCCGAAAAAAATGACCGGGAAAGCATAATGACTTGAGCTATTGCAGGGTATCCTGCAGTACTTCCTGAACATACATGATAATCTGCCAGCGTTCTTCCGGGAGAATCATCGGTGCATGCGCACCCATGATGCCCCATCCAACAGAGATGATATGATAAATCTCTCCTTCAGACCGGTTTTGGGCCCTCTCTTCTAAAAGGTTTGAAGGCGGATAGGGATACCTTCCGCTGGTATATAAGATGCCTTGTCCGTCTCCCTGTTCTCCGTGACATTGAAGGCAAAACCGCGCATATAGTTCTTTGCCTTCATGAATATTCTCAGGTTTGTTGACCAGTGGGTTGGTAAACATGTTGCCTGCTTTTACCAGATCGGTATCGTTTTTCTGAAGGGGGTAAGGTGTAAACCCTCTTGGCCTGGTTCCTTCCACCGGTTCCCGCATGGTCTTGCTATCCTCAAAATTCGGGTTTTCGGAATAAGTGTCATAAGCCCGGGACTCATCCATGTCCGGGAAATAAACATAGCCCGGATGATTATTGTCCGTATCGCAGGCATTCATTAACAGTCCGGCAAACAGAAATAGCCATGCTATTTGTTTGCTTATACTTGTCAGCATGATGTTTTTATCCTGACCAACAGGCCATATTTTATGCTTAAAAGGAGTCAACCATAATTTCATGTTGAGATAAGCCTTGTACCATTTGCTCCCGGAATGTACTAAGCTTCCAAATTGGGTTAAAAGGGTTGGACGGCTGACGGACACTTCTGTTAACAAAGCATTTTTTGGCCTAATCTGCTTTGAGGGTATGATTTTATTTTTGGTTCGATACATCTGCATGGCAAGGTTGAATTTTATTCTGAACATTTTTCCTATGAATTATGATAATCCAGGCTTTCCTTGTAAAAGGGATGATTAAAGGGTACCAGGGCAGCTTTGGATAAGGCCCTGAAAACCACCCAGAGGAACAAGCCTGTATAGCCAACGGTCATTCCAATTTCCAATATTCCGATCTTGCCTTCATTTGCCACAATTCCCGGGGTCACTGCAAGGTAAAAATCGATCCAATGCCCGATAAGAATAATAATGGAAACGATGGTCAGCATAAACGCTTTTCGAGGCGCTTCCCTCGGCATGAGTGCAAGAAAAGGCACCAGAAAATTGATGATGATGTTTCCGTAAAACAATAATGAATAATGATCGGTGCGCTGAATGTAATAAGTCGTTTCCTCTGGTATGTTGCCATACCATATCAACATGTATTGGGAAAACCAGAGGTACATCCAGAATATGCTGAATCCGAAAAGGTATTTTCCCAGATCATGTAAATGTTCTTTGTTCACATGGTCCATGTATCCTTTTCTTTTCAGGTAAATGACCAGCAATGTGATGACCGCAATGCCACTGACAAACATGGAGGAAAAGATATACCAGCCATAAAGGGTGCTATACCAGTGGGCATCAATGCTCATCAGCCAGTCCCATGACGAAACGGAATTGGTGATGGCAAAGAAGACCACAAACAGAACAGCATAGACATGGCTGTTTTTAAACAGCTGGATATCCTGGTTGGCATCGCTCCGGAGGGACAATTTCCTTAGTTTATGGCTGAGCCATATCCAGCCTGCAAAATAAACGATGAAGCGGGCAGCGAAGAAGGTGATGTTTAAAAACGGCTTTTTGGCCTGAATGATTTCATCCACATGTTCATGGGACCAGTGATAAATGTCTTTGATGCCGACAAAAACCAGCAACATCAGGATTCCGGCAACTGGAATGAAAGTCCCCATGGCTTCAGGAATGCGCTGAACACTGACGTGCCATCCTGCCTGGGATATAATGTGGACACTGATAAAAAAGACGCCGGCCAGTGCAATTTGCAGGAAGTAGATGTTGTTCAACAAAACATTCGCCCAAAACCTGTCAGAAGGAAGGGAAAAGAGGCCATAGGCCGTGACGGCCAGACCGATGAGAATCAGGATTGAAAATACAATTTTGTGTTTGCCGGTAAATTGAAATGTATTGTTCATCTTATATTTTTTAAGCTGATGATTCTTGTTTTCTATAATCGTTCTCTATCTTAATAGCTCAAGCCATATTGAGCAGATTTATTGTTTGGCATCTTCCTGGTTTTTTACCGTAATGCCTTGTGCTCCAATGTCGTTTAATGCTGATTGGATCGTACTGATTTCTTCTTCATTGGTTTGATCCGCCGGAGCTATCAACATCAAAAAGCGGTCATCCGTTATTTTTTCATCATGAATGATATTCCTGGCGCCCAGTCCAAGGTTTGATCGCACCAGAAAGGCCGTTACCATGGCGAAGGCAGCAAACAAAACGGCACATTCAAAAGTAACCGGTATGAATGAAGGCACCGCTAAAAAAGGCTTTCCTCCAATATTCATGGGATAATTTACGGTAAAGATCCATGATTGAAATATAAATGCACCCAATCCACCTATAACGCCCCCAATGAATCCAATGGCAGGTATCCGGGAGTTTTTATTGCCCAGCAATTTATCAATGCCGTGAACCGGGAAAGGGGACAGCACATCATTAACTTTTATACCTTTTTCTTTCAGTTCTTTGACCCCTTCTAACAAATCTTCTTCATCCGTAAAATAGGCTGTCATATATTTGTTCATCTGTTTAAAATTTTATAGCTATGATTATCAATACATTAAAAACGCTATTTAACATAATATAATTCGATGATTAGTCTCTGTTTTAATCATGCGCGTGTGTGTCAAAATTTACTCGTCATGGGTGTTTCATCTGTTCATAATATAATGATTCAATGACCAGTCAAATAAAACATCCATGAATATCATGATTATTCACTAAATACATGAGATCGTTTCACAATATTCCTGGTGTGCTCATGCTTATTTATTCATTAATGCTTCATGCGTTTCATTTTTATCTTCGCTTGAGGTTTTAACAATGCCTTTTACTTCTGATATGGCGACAACAGGGAAGAATTTTACGAACAGGAAAAATCCGGTAAAAAACAGTCCCAATGTTCCCACAAATATGCTGACCTCCACCAGTGTGGGGTGATACATCGACCAGCTCGAAGGAAGGAAATCGCGGTGCAGTGAGGTAACGATGATGACGAACCGCTCAAACCACATTCCAATGTTGATGACAATGGAGATGATGAAGGTAAAGGCAACGCTTCTTCTGAGTTTTTTAAACCAGAAAAGCTGAGGAGAAACCACGTTGCAGGTCATCATCACCCAATAGGCTATTTTATAGGGGCCGGTCATCCGGTTCATAAAGGCATATTGCTCATATTCCACACCTGAATACCATGCTACGAAAAGCTCAGTTAAATATGCAATGCCAACAATGGAGCCGGTGAGTATGATCACCTTGTTCATGGATTCAATGTGGTCGATGGTGATGTAGTTTTTAATATTCAATGATTTCCGGGTAATGATCATCAGGGTGAGTACCATGGCAAAACCGGAAAAGATAGCTCCCGAAACAAAATAGGGTGGAAAGATGGTGGTATGCCAACCGGGAATCACGGATACGGCAAAGTCAAAACTTACAATACTGTGAACGGATAAAACCAGGGGTGCGGCAATGCCGGCCAGCATCAGGCTGAGTATTTCGTGCCTTTGCCAGTGTTTGGCTGATCCAATCCATCCAAAACTTAGCCATCCATAAATGAGTTTCCTGATTTTGTTTTTTGCCCGGTCTCTGATGACAGCCAAATCAGGCAATAATCCCATGTACCAGAAAAGTAAGGAGACCAATAAATAGGCGGTGATGGCAAATACATCCCAGAGAAGGGGGGAGTTAAAATTCACCCATACATCGCGGGTATTGGGGTAGGGCAGTATAAAGAATCCCAATAGCAGTCGTCCCATATGGATGAGGGGATAAACTCCGGCACAGCTTACCGCAAAGATGGTCATGGCCTCTGCTGCCCGGTTGATGCTGGTTCGCCAGCGCTGCCTGAATAACAGCAAGATGGCTGAAATGAAGGTTCCTGCGTGGCCGATACCTACCCACCAGACAAAGTTGGTGATGCCCCAACCCCAGCCAATTGTCCGGTCCAGTCCCCAGGTACCGATTCCCTGCCATACCGTGTAAACCATGGCTGCCACGCCGAGGGCCAATGCCAGCGAAGAAATGCCAAGGCCAAGAAACCAGAATTTACCGGGTTTGCCCTCCACGGGAGCCGCTATATCCTCGGTTATCTCATGGTACGTTTTTCTTTTTCCTTTTATTAATGCTTCCCTGAGTGGTGATACATACATGGGTTTAAATCAGTTTATTCATTTTTTTTTATCATTCCTTGAGGTTAAGCATGGTTACGTCCAGTCTTCCTTATCCCTGGGAAGACTTATTCCGGATTTTTGTCAGATACCCCACTGATGGCAGTGTATGTAACTGCTCCAGCAGGTGATAATTGCGTTCATCCTTCATTAACCGGCTTACTTTGCTGTCCTTATTATTCAGGTCGCCGAAGACAATGGCATGTGCCGGACAAGCTTGTTCGCAGGCCGTCTGTATTTCCCCATCTTCCAATGGTCTTTTATCGATTTTAGCATTCAGCTTCTTTTCCTGAATGCGCTGAACACAGAAGGTGCATTTCTCCATGACTCCCTTTGCCCTCACCGTCACATCGGGATTCAGCACCATGCGTGGCAGGTCGAGTGACAGTTCAGCCGGGTCAACGGTATTATTCGGTATGGCATCCGCCCGGTTATAATCATACCAGTTGAACCGCCTTACCTTATAAGGACAGTTGTTGTTGCAATACCGGGTTCCGATACAACGGTTGTAAGCCATCTGGTTGATGCCTTCATTGCTGTGGGTGGTAGCGGCTACCGGACAAACGTTTTCGCAGGGAGCATTATCGCAATGCTGACATATCACGGGCTGACGGGAAACCTCGGGATTTTCAGGATTTCCTGAATAGTATCTGTCAAGCCTTATCCAGTGCATTTCATGGGCCCGTTTTACTTCTTCTTTTCCGACGACCGGCACATTGTTTTCAGCCGAGCAGGCTATCAGACAGGCGTTGCATCCGATACAGGCGTTCAGGTCAACTATCATCCCCCAATGATGTCCCGGATATTCATGATCCGGATACAAGGTCTCAAGGTGGTGCTTGATTTTTTCATGCATCTCATTTCCGGCAGCAGGATCTTCATGGTATTCTCTCAGGGTGGCTTCCCGGATAATGGGCCGTTCCTCCATGGAATGATGCTGCTGGGTCATGGCAAATTCGTGGAATTTACTGGTTTTTTTAAAGGTAACCGGTTGGTAGTAAATGTAGCGGCCGTTTTCCATCTTTACCCAGGGATAGAAATTCTTTCCGACTTCCTGGGCAGCTTTGCCGCTCATGCTTCTTCCATAACCCAGGGCAACCGAAATGGTATGATATTGCTGTCCGGGTTGCACCAACACAGGAATTTCAGTTTTTCCGTCAATTTGAATGACATCGCCGGTCTTCAATCCATGTTCCCTGGCAAATTTCGGGGATACAGAGGCATGATTGTCCCAGGTAATCCTGGTGACGCCATCGGGCGCTTCCTGCAGCCATGGATTATTGGCGTGCCTGCCGGAACCGATCTGTACATTTTGATACAGGTGCAATTCTATTTCATTATCCCCGGAGGCCTGTTTTTCGTTTTTTATTTTACGGAAGATGGATGGGAGTGTTTGATTTGCGGAACTAAACGCGCGCGAGGACTCTTTTTCTTGCTTGGGTTCAAAGATGCCATCATGAAGCGAATGGTTCCAGAAATCGGTGAAATTAACATATTCATGGGTAAGCGGAAACAAGTATTTTTTCCAGAATGCTTTGATGTAGGCATCATAGGATTGTTCCCTGCCCATCCATTTGAGAAGGGATTCCTGAAACTGCCGGGTATCAAATATCGGATGTATGGCTGGTTGCGCAAGGCTGTAGAGACCGGATTTCGGATGGGCATCGTCCCAGGATTCCAGCTGATGGTGTACCGGACATATATACTGGCATTCCAGGGCCGTTTCATTCCAGTGAGTGCCCAGGCATACCGAAAAATCCAGCCTGTTTAAGGCTTCTTTGAACTGGGAGGCTAAAGGAAAGTCATACAAAGGATTTGCATTACAGACCATCAGGCCTTTGATTTCTCCCCGGTTTATTCTTTCTGTGAGATGAATTAATCCGCTTTCATCCCCTTTTCTCGTATTAAGCTGGTTGCCTGTAATGATGGTATTTTCGTAATTATCAAGTAAATGGTTTATCTGGTTTATAATCACTTGGGTTTCGGCATCGTTTGATCCACAAACCACCAATGATTCGCCTTTATTTTCTAATAATTCTTTGCCAATCGAAGCAATATCTATACCGGTATCGGGCAGGGTTTCGATGGCATCAAACCCACTTTGCTGCAGGAGATAGTTATATAATTGGGCCGCCACTGCTTGCAGTGCAGAAGGTTTTACCGGATGACGCTCATCTGCATTGGAACCGGTTAAAGACATCCCTGTTTCGATTTGGATATGCCTCGACATGCTTTTCTGTCCCTCATGAAGTTTCCTGTTGCCGCTATATTGTGTGGCATATTCAATGGGAGAAATCCAGGTTCCCAAAAAATCAGCCTCAAAACTAACAATCACCTTGGCCTTATCAAACCGGTATTCCGGGATAAAACGCCGGTTGAAGTTTTGTTCGTTGGCATCCATTATGCCGGTGACGGAAACGGGATCATATGCCAGGTGTTCAACGTTTGGATATTGATTCAGAAATTCATCTATGATGTTTTGAGTGGAGGGACTGATGATGGATGAAGTGATGAGGGCTACTTTTTGGTTGGCATTGGCCATGACTTCCAGCTGACTGGCGATGCCTTCGTCAATTTTTTGCCATGAAGTTTTTACACCGTTAAATACAGGTTGTTTAATCCGGTTATCATCATATAGTTCAAGCAAAGAAGCCTGCACGATGGCGTTGGTTCCACCAGATGAAAAGGAAGAAAGCTCATTGCCTTCTATCTTAATCGGCCTGCCGTCCCTGGTTTTTACCAGAATGCTGCAATATTGCTCGCCGTCGTAAAAAGAAGAAGCATAAAATTGGGCCTTTCCAGGCATTACTTCTTCGGGTTTGATGAGGTATGGAATGGCTTTCTTAACAGGTCGCTCGCAACTTGCGGCAACAGCTGCTCCGGCGATTGAAAAGCCGAAAGCTTTTAAGAAATCCCTTCTGGATGATTTGCTGCCCTTGCTTTTTAATATATCAATCAGTGAGAATCCATCCGTTTCCCGCTCTTTCTCCGACTTTGCCGGTTTATTTTCCAATTCTTCGATGTCTTTCCAGTATTTCTTCATCAGAAAGCTATTTTATAATTCTCCCGGTCGTTTAAAGAACCTGTCAATTGATGACTTGTTAATCCTTCGAAGAGATACAAGCATGAAGGCTCCATAAGATTTGTAACAGGAAAGTTTATTTTAAAATATACCATTATATTGAAAATCAATTATTTATCATAATGTTAGTTAAATATACATGATGACGGCATCTTGTGGATATTTAATAATGACATTTCATACAATTCGAACCTCCCACCTGGTCCACCAGCACTGAATCCATTTCACCGCTGACGATTTGTTCGTGGTATTTTTCAAAGGTCATCCCGTAATAATCATTTTCAGTAAACTCTACTCCTCTTGACCGGTGACAGTCAAGGCACCAGCCCATGGATAAATCGGAATATTGCTCCAAAACATGCATTTCTTCCACGGCTCCATGACATTCCTGGCAATCGATATTTCCTACCTCAACATGCTGGGCATGATTGAAATATACAAAATCAGGCAGGCGGTGAACCCGTATCCATTCCACCGGCATTCCACTGTCAACGGCAGCGTGTATTTTATTGATCTCGAATCTGCCGGAATGAGTCCCCTCTCTCACCAGTTCATGACAGTTGAGACAAACGTTACTGCCCGGAATCCCTGCTGATTTGCTGTGATCAGCTAAATGATGACAATACTGGCAATCAATCTGGTTCTCTTCCACATGGACTTTATGGGAGAATTTAATCGGTTGCAAAGGGGCATATCCTTCCGATCTGCCGAGGTTTATGGCTTCCTCAGCGATCATCTTGGTCACCCAGACCGTTGAGAATAAAATGATTAAGATGGGGATAGCCCGCCATTTTATTTTTTTAAATAGGGTTAAATCGGCAAAAGCCAAGAGAAAAAGTCCGATTAGTCCAATAAATATCAATAGCTCAGTGATTACCGGTTTCTGCGGCGTTAATCCTTTTGCCATGATGTCATTCAGGTAGTTGCGTATTAAGATAATCTCTTCCCCGGTTAGTTCAATGTCCGCATGAGATTCAGTTGCTTTCGGCGTTACCGGACTGAGAATTGAACTGGCAAATGCCGTGCTGTCCATATTTTTGGTTAACTGGGCTATGGCCAGGGCGGAAGGATTCCAGTTGAGTGTATCGATGACATTGGTATTGTGACATGAAGCACAATTGATTTTATCTGGTGCGGTTAAGCCATAAAATAACCTTTTGCCCATTTCCAGCCTGCGGTGACTGTCTTCTCCGGTTTCTGCGGCAGCTGAAATAAACTGAAAAATGAATAAAAACAGGGCCAATAAATAGATTTCAGAAAAGCATTTTAACAACTTAAATATTCTAATCATAAAAACAGATTAATAAACTATCAATTTTGGCGGCTCAAAATAGTGAAAAAAGAATTAAATTATAATAATAAATCGTAAATTAAAAACATTCTAAATTATTTAGATATCTATTAATTTAGAATAAGAATATAAAATTCAGGGATAAAGATAAGTAAATTTATGCATATCAAATGAATAATTGCATAAATATGATGTAACCGGAAAGAAGTTATTTAAAAATAATCTGAACCACTTCCGGAACATGCTGAACAGCATGTTTTTCCGGGAAGGTGGGATATCCCGTTTCATGAATCCCGCTTATACCTCAGGTGTAAATAATTGCATAGCTTGCGTATATTTACAGAACAAAGAAAAAGTAGATGGTTTTCTTCGCAGCCAGGGAATTAATATACCGGAATCTGCCTCAAAGGATTATTCATCCATGCCCCTGGAAGAACTTGTTAGCACCAAGGAACACATTGAGGATCTGATTGCTGAAATGGAGCAAAAGTCAGATAATAATTCAGCGCAAAAGGAAGATAAATAACCAGGAATATTCATTTTAAGCATGAGCGGAATATCCCCGCATATTTCAGCCGTCAGGACCGTTTAATATCTTGCCAGCAGTGCAACCAGGGTCACCGGGTGCTTTATATTGATTTCCACCTTATTCCCATAAAAGTTGACCGGAGTAATGAAGGGCTATAAATATATTTGCTGGGAAATACGCCATTCTTCCATTGGAAAAATGGCGCATCAGGATGTTAATTTATTAGATATTTGGCCATGATGAAGGTTCGTGAAAGCGGATAGACATGGTTTATGCTATATATCCTCCGTGCTGTTTATCGGGTTCTTGATTGGCGATGCTTTCACAAAGCCGGCAAATTTCTTTTGCAGCAGGGTGGTCAACCTGTACATGACCGGCACAATGATCAGGGTCAGGAAGGTGGCAAACGCCAGCCCAAAGATTACGGTCCAGGCCATGGGTCCCCAAAAGGATGCCTGATCCCCGCCAATGTATAAATCAGGCTGATAGGCTGCCAGAAATTCCGCAAAATCGAAATTCAATCCGATGGCCAGTGGCAATAGCCCCAGGATGGTAGTAATGGCTGTAAGCAGAACTGGCCGCAAACGGGTCATCCCGCCCATGACGATGCATTCGTCAGCCACTTTTTGCGGTAAGAAGGCACCCGGTTCCAGTTCCAGCTCATCGCGTTTCCTGGCTTTTAATAGTTCGATGTAATCGATGAGCACAATGGCATTGTTCACCACAATGCCGGCCAGGGAGATGATTCCAATCCCGGTCATGATCACGATGAATTCCATTTCAAAAGTGGCAAGACCGCCAAACACCCCGATGGTACTGAAAACAACGCTGGCGATGATAATTAACGGTCTTATCACGGAATTAAATTGAGAGACCAGGATAAGCAGTATCAGCGAGATGGCAATCAGCAAAGCCTGCATCAGGAATTCCATAGATTCTTGCTGTTCCTGCTGCTCCCCGGTAAAAGCATAAGTATATCCGGCAGGCATTTCGAAATCTTCCAGCAAAGATTCAAGCTGCTGGTTGATATCGTTGGCGTTATATCCTTCTATCACATTGGAATACAAGGTAATGACCCGATTCAGATCTTTCCTTCTGACAGAGCTGAATGTGGTACTGTATTCGAAATCGGCCACCGAAGAAATGGGGACTTTGATGGGTATGCCTTCATCAAAAAACAATATTTTCATGTTTTTAAGTGCTTCGAGGTTATACCGGTATTCTTCATCCAGCCTGACCATAATGGGAAATTCTTCTTCTCCGACTTTAAATTCGGAGGCTTCTTCTCCATACAAAGCGTTACGAATGGTATATGCGATTTGTTGGGTGTTTAAATTATACCGCCTGGCTTTTTCCCGGTCTATTTTCACCAGGAGCTCCGGCTTGGCTGTGCTGATGTTCTTTCTGATGCCTTCGATGCCTTCTATATCCGACATGCGTATCATGTTTTGAATGGTATCTGACAAAAATACAAGCTCATCAAAATCCTGTCCGGCGATTTCTATATTAATCGGATTACCGGTTGGCGGGCCGTTTTCATCTTTTTCGATGACCAGCCTGATGCCAGGGTATTTGCCCAGCAATTTCTCACTCAGCTGCCTCATTAGTTCGGAAGTATTTTTATCGCCCCGTTCTTCAAAGTCAACAAAACTAATGGTAATGATGGCTTTATTGGGTTGTTCCCCCGGCGTGAAATCCATTGGATCGCCTTTGCCTACGGTGGTTAATATAGATTCAACAATCTCCCGGTGCGGATTAAAAAACTCAAAAATATCATTTTCGATTTCCCTGATGTCCTCATTGGTTCCGGTAATATCCGTACCTACCGGAGCTTCAACGATTACATTGATATAGTTCGGATCGTTGTCCGGGAAAAACAAAACCTTGGGATTGGTGGAAGCAAAAAAGATCACTGTAACAATTAATAAAAAGATGGTTCCGATAAAGAACCAGAGCGGGTTTTTCTTTCTGAGGGCAAACTGCAGTACTTTGTGATAAAGGCTTTCGAGTTTGGTAAGGAATATATCCTGAAACCATGATTCTGCCTTATGAAGCAATGTATGGTAGAACAAGCCGAGAATACCGAATAACAATAACAGGTTTCCAATGACCATGACACCCAACAGGATAAATAATATTCCGGCCCCTACGAGAATAAGGGCAATCTTGATTCCTTTTTTCTTTCGCTCCGGCTTTTGTTTAGAGGTACTGTTCGCTTTGATAAAGGTAGCGGATACGACAGGAATAATGACCAGGGCAACAAACAGGGAAGAAGTCAGAACGATAATTAAGGTAATCGGAAGATACTTCATGAATTCTCCTGTTACACCTCCCCACAGGGAAAGCGGGAAAAAAGCAGCCAGGGTGGTGAATGTAGAGGTAATGATAGGGGTAGCTATTTCTCCGACAGCCTTTTTTGCTGCTTCAAATGGTTTATATCCATAATCCACAAAGCGGTAAATGTTTTCCACCACCACAATGGCATTATCCACCAGCATACCAAGGGCAAGGATGAGGGAGAACAGCACGATCATGTTTATCTGGAAATCGATAATACTAATAACAATAAAAGAAAGGAAAATTGACATAGGGATTGCAATACCTACAAAAAGGGCATTTCTGAGTCCAAGAAAGAAAAACAGCACGGTGATCACAAAGATAACTCCCATGAATATACTGTTTTCCAGGTTATGCAATTGCATTTTCACCATTTCTGACTGGTCATTGGTGATGGAAATGTTGATGTCACCGGGAAGCATATTTTCAGCTTTGGCCCGGTCCAGGGTAGCAAAAATACTTTCCGTTGCCTCCAGCAGGTTTTCTCCTCCTTTTTTAATAACCTGAATTGAAACCACAGGCTGCCTGTCGAGCCTGGCAAAACTGGAAGGTTCTTCATAACCGTCAATGACCTCTGCGACATCTGTCAGGTAAACGGTATTGCCTTCTTCCTCTTTTACTATAATATTCCTTAACTCATCCACACGGTCAAATTCCCCGTCTATTCGAATGGTTCTTCTGGTTTTGCCAAGTTTTATTTCACCGCCTGACATGGCTACATTCTCATTTCTGATGGCCTGCGATATTTCGTAAAATGAAAGATCATAAGCCTCCATTCTGATAAGATCCACATCCACTTTAATCTCTCTTTCGTTAACTCCTTCTATTTCCACTTTTGAAACCTGTGAAATCTCTTCCATTTCATCTTCCAGGTATTCCGCATAATCCTTCAGTTCTTCAATGCTATAATCACCTGATAAGTTGATATTGATTATGGGGAATTCAGAAAAATCCAGGTCAAAAACAGTAGGGCCAATAAGGGATTGCGGGTCATTGGGCAATTCAGTTTCAGCCATATCGGTTTTGTCTTTTACCCTTCGCAGGGCATCTTCCAGGTCCACGTCCGTATTGAATTCCACAAATATCATGGAAGCGTCCTGGGCTGATATGGAGGTAATTTCTTTTAAGCCCCTTACATCTTCCAGTTCTTTTTCCAGGGGACGGGTAACCAGGTTTTCTATGTCAACAGGGGAGTTACCCAGATAAGTGGTTTGAACCAGGATCTGGGGCCACACAATCTCAGGGAATAATTCTTTTGGCAGATTATTATAAGAATAGATGCCAAAGGAAAAGATAATCAGAATTAATAAGTAAACGGTATTTTTATTCCTTAGAGCCAGGGTGGTGAGTTTGAATTCTCGTATTACCCTTTCTGTTAATTCTTTTGTACTCATGGTCGTTTTTTTCCTGCGTTAATAATAATTGAGCAATTTTAGTCCTGTTTTTAAATATACATGCAAATGGAAATGAAATTGTTTATTATTCAACTATTTAATTTCGACCGGAACTCCGGTACTTACAAGATTATATCCTTTCACGATGATCTTATCATTAGCAGAAATACCCGCATCAATCATTGATTTATCCTGATATGACATCCCCTGGGTTATGTATCGCTTTGATGCATAGGGATATCCCCTGTCTTCTTTGACCAGATAAATATAATCACCGGTAATGTCTCTTTTAATGATGATGGAAGGTACGACAAATGCTGAATCATCTGCAAAATCTCTAATTGAGACCGTTGAGACCATAAAGGGCAGGATCTTTTCATCAGGATTGTCTGTTTCCATTTCAATTTCAAAGGTTCTTGTCTGCCGATCCAAAACCCTGGATTTTCTTTTGATTGGCACTTCCAGGGATACATCCGGAAATGCTTCATAAGTAATTTCCACTGTTTGTCCTTTATGAATTCTGCCAATGTATTCCTCAGAGATATTGGCTGTGATGGAAAGCCTGTCGAGGTTTACAAATTCCAATACTGGCATACCCGGCGATGCCATTTCACCTTCTTTTAAGAAGACCTTATCGACATATCCCTCAAACGGGGCATATATCTGTGACATTTTTCGCTGTGCCTTTAAAGATTTCAGCTGAGATTGCAAAGATTCCATGTTGGTTTTCGCCTGCAGGTATTGCATTTCGGAACCAATGTTTTGTTCCCATAATCTTTTTTGTTTTTCGAATGTTTGCTTGGCCAGTTCAAGGTTGCTTTCTACCTGATTTATTTGATTGTTAATGGCTTCTGTATTAAGGGTAACCAACAGCTGATTCTTGACGACATTATTGCCTTCTTCTACATGAATGCCCTGAATTTGTCCGCCCATTTCAGGACTTATCATGGCGTAATCCAATGCTTCCGTTTCTCCAAAGGCTTCAATATAGTGTTCAAATTGTTCGCCCTTCATTTCTTTGACCCGAACGGCTATGGCATTTTCCTGGATGGTCGTGTCAGTTATCTGGGACTGAAGATTACTGATTTCCTGGTTGAGCCTGTTAATTTCTTTTTTCTTTTGGTTCATTTCTGCCCGGATTTCTTCTTTGGTTTTTTCACCACCGCAAGCGGCTAAAAAAACGATTAATACTAAATAAATCAGGTTTTTCATTTTTCTCTTTGTTTTAATGTTTTGGAATCTTCTCAGTTTTTTTATGTTGTTTTCTTGAACAAGTATATTTTTTTAATATATGATGTGAATGATTATGAACCGTGGAAAAAGATTAATCATTACAGTTGATTCAATAGTTTATCATAGGCAACTTTGGCATTTAATAACTCCATTAATGCCTGGTTTTCTGATGATTGTGCATCCAAAAACTGATTGTTGGCCTGGGTTAATTCCAGGCTTGATGTCATTCCTTCTTTGTATTTTACTGTCGTTCGTTCCAGGATCGCTTCTGATAGTTCGGCGTTTCTCAGGGCATTTTGATATTTTTCTTTGGCAGAAAGATAATTAAACCTGGCCTGCTGGGCCTGCATTTGAAGGTTGTCAATGGTTAGTTCACGGTTGTTTTTGGCTTTTTCCAGTTCCACCTTTGCCTGTTCCACCTTGGCATTTCTCTGAAAACTTGAAAATATGGGTACACTCACATTAACACCAATTACATGGTTAATGGTGAAATCAAAGGTGGCCTTATTGGTTTTATCAGAATATTGATAAAAAGCTGAGATGGATGGCAAGTAAGTTGATTTTTCACGCTTTAAGCTAAGCTCACTGGCCTCCACCTGATTTTCCAGTATGCGGTAGGTGACCGTGTTTTCTACATCATATGCCGGCAGCGCATGATCAGAGGGCATGATATTTGATTGGACCTGCTCCAGGTTTTCAGTAAGCCTGATGGTGGTATTTTTATCCAGGCCCATCTGGATTTTTAATAAAATGTATGATACATCGATTTGCCTTTGAATGCTGGATGAGGAGTTTTTCAGGTTATTCAGCGTTAACTCCATCTGGTCAACATCAGTGGATTCAAGAAATCCCTGTTCAGCCATGGCGCGGGTTTCTTCCAAGAGTTTTTCAACATTTTCAATGGAAGAGTCAATAATCGCTTTATTGGATTCAAGTACATTGATGGTAATGTAACTGCTGGCAATGTTGTTTTTAATGTCAAGTTCTTTTTTTTCCTGGCTCAGCCGGGAAATCTGTAGAAATGTCCTGGATGCCTGCAGTCCGACAATATATTCTCCGCTAAACACGAGCTGGGACACCGTGACCGAATAGGTGATACTGTTTTTTTGTGCAATGGTCGCAGGCTCTGTTCCGCCTTCATCCATATCCGGGAGCTTTCCGGGATCATATCCCATTTCAATCAGCGCCTCAAAGATGGCTCCGAATGTTTCACCAATGCCTCCTCCAATGTCCACTGCAGGGATTTCTCCGGGAATATGCTGATAATTTACGGAGCCACTAATTTGTGGCAATCCAATGGCAGTGGTTTCCCAGACCCTCTTTTGTGCCGCATAAATGTCAAGCGCAGCATTCTTTTGTTCCAGGTTATTTTGCAGGGCAAATGCTTTGGCTTGTTCAAGAGAAAACTGATAGGTATTATCATTTTGCTGGCCATAACCTGAATATCCGGTTATGAAAATCAGGACAAAGAGTGCAATAATGCCTTTATTGATCATATCCATATTTTTATTGTTGTTTTTGTTTTATTTTTTCTTCATACAATCGAATGCCCTTTTCATTGGCAATGCCATGTATATGATAGGAGAAAATTTCATTAAAAAAGTCCGGGTTCATAATATCATCCTTATTCACCATTTCACTGTCGCTGAAAAAAACCATGCGCATGACGTGCAACCTGGCAATAATGTCTTCATTTAATTCCTGCCGGAAGTAGCCTTCTTCTTTTCCTTTCTGAATGTTTCTGACGATGGCCTGAAATAATTTGCTGTGATTCGCTTCCTGAAACCTTCTGTAAAGTTCGGGATAATATTTTCTCAAATCATATTTAAACACAGGATTAAGGTGCTTGATGTTCTCATTTATCTGCTTATTCATTTCCAAAAGTTCCTCAATGGCATTGAGTGAATCATCCGAAAAACCATCCATCTGGCATTCGTTATTTGTCATCTCTAGTTCAATGACTTGGGTAACCAGTTCATTTTTATCTTTCACATGGGTGTAAAGTGTTTTTTTTGATATGCCCAGTTCTCTTGAAATATCATCCATGGTGACGCTTTTAATCCCATATTTAAAGAAAAGGTTCCTGACTTCTGAAAAGATATTTTTGGGTTCTTCGTTCATAAATTAATAGATACATTTAAATTAATAGATACGAAAATAACAAAAAAAGTTTTTATAGTGTATTAAGTTTACATAAAAAAAAATGTTTCAATAGTGGACAAAAAAAATGGATTAAAGTTGCATTTTTTTTAGAGAAGTCATCAATCATGTTTTTTAAGATTATTGTTTTCTAAGTATTACAGGCGAAAATATTGGGCTCATATGTTAAAAAAAAGAAAAAATTGATGAACAGATAAAATCCGTGACTGAAGCATTCAATGTAAGCTATAAATTGAAAAAAACATGCTTTGACTGAAACAATATTCTATTGAATTCAATAGTTGGGGGTTTGATTTCTTCATATTTTTTCAGAAAAAAAATTAAATTTGCTTTAATTTACTATCATTCAGCAATATGTAAGTAACTGACAGAAAATATATCCTGCATTTCCTGATGCGCATGACGAGGAAATGAAACGAACTTGTCAATTCGCCGCAGGCAAAAAAATGATAAACAAATAATTAACTTAAATTATATTTCAAATGAACGAAAGGAATAATGAAACGCATGAGATTCAGGAGGAATTTGAAAATCGAACGGGAATGAACGAGGAGATCAGGGAAATTCCGGGTTTTGAAGGCTATTATGTTTCGGATCAAGGAAGGATGTTATCCATAAGAAAAACGAAAAGTGGTGAGACCAAAATAAGGCCGCTTTCTATTGATAAAGAAAAAATGACCGTGAGGCTGAGGAAAGACAATAAGACCATTTCATTTAAGATAGCCCGGTTGGTGGCCGAGGCATTTTTGCCTGAACCCAGTGATGGAAGGAAAAGAGTGAAGCACAAAGACGGGAATCCATTTAATAACCGGGTAAGTAATTTGAGGTGGGAAGGCCTGACGCGCAAGGAAGTGAAAGAGATCAGAAATATGCTGAACGGGGATTATACCATGGGGGAGATATCCCGGAAATTCAATATCAACCGTACACATATTAAACGAATCAGGGATTATGAGATTTGGAAGGAAGTGCGTTAACTTTCAGGTGAACGGGATTAAGAAGAAATAAGAAGATGATGCAGATACATCAAAATGCGCATGAATGCGGAAAATAATACTTTGCGTTTTTTTTATCCCAGCTATATCAATCGATTCTGTAAAGGGACAGCATGAGATTTGGAAAACTGGCACAGCATCCACGTTGGAGCAGCATCATTTGGTGGTGGGCCAGCTTCAGCCCAGCAGATACGGCGTGACGGATAGATTTGAAATATCCGGTCAGGTTGGGGGATTTATCTTTTTTCCCAATGTTACTGCCAAATATCGCTGGTATGGTTATCATGAAGAATTAAATATTTCCTCCAGGCATACGGTTTATTACCCCACCCCGGGTTTAAGGTGGTCAGATAAAGTGCCGATTTTTCGCGGTGTCCATGATCACATTCCGCATATCATGGCATTCAGAAGTGAAATATTAATAACGGATTTTTTCAGGACATGTCGTTGTTGTCCATTTACTTATGCCTTGACTTACAAGTTGGGTATCCATCAAGCAAAAAAATATGGCGATAAGCCGGTGCCTCTTATCAATAAACCGCTTTACTTTCTTCGCATGAACATGTTGAATGGCCATTATTTATGGAATGCCGGAATCGATATTGATGGAAACCTGACATCGAGGTCCTTGTTTTCTTTCGAGCTGGATTATTACCGGATTTTTAACCTTGGCATACATACCATTGAGCAGGAAAGTTATTTCATATATCATATCAGGAAGGACCTGCGCTTATTCCTGGGATATCGATTAAGCTGGAATCCCAATATTCCTCAGCAATCCTTCCAGATAGTGCCGTTATACGATATAGGTTTTCATTGGTATTTCAGACCTCCACCTGAAAACGGATTTGAATGGAATTGAAATATTCGTTGCCCGGTTGCCTAACCTTTATGCAGCCCACATTCTTTTAATTCCGGGTTTTCCCACCACCAGCGACCGGCGCGAATATCCTCACCGGGCATAATGGCGCGGGTGCAAGGCTGACAGCCAATGCTTGGAAATCCTTTATTGTGTAATGAATTGTAAGGGACTTTATATTTTTTAATATAATCCCAGACCCTGTCATAACTCCAATCAATCAGCGGACTTATCTTAATGAGTTTGTTTTGATCATCCCATTGTACGACTTGTAAATTTTTCCTTGTGACCGATTGTTCCCTTCTTAGTCCGGATATCCAGGCATCCATGCCTTGAAATGCCCTTTTTAGGGGTTCCACCTTTCTGTTGTGACAACATAACTTCCGGTTTTCAACACTTTCATAGAATAAATTGATGCCTCTTTCCCGGACCATTTTTTCTACCTTCTGATAGTCAGGGAAGTATGTTTCTATGCGAATGCCATATTTTTTATTGGTTCGATCAATCAGTTCGTAAGTCTCAGAAAATAAGCGTCCTGTATCAAGGGTGAAAATTTTTAATTTGGGGGCGATGGGCACAAGCATATCGATTAATACCTGATCTTCTGCCCCAAGACTGGTAGAAAAGGTTATTTTGTCTCCGTATTTATCAATAAAGAATTTTAGAATTTCAGTCGGTTCTTTATCTTTGAAATATTGGTTCCATTCTTCAAGTCGTTCTTTCATAATAATCCTCCGGTGACATTATAGCTTTCAAAAATACACTTAATCTTTTAAATGTACAATTTTAATAATGAATATGTTTTGTTATTTTTTTACTTTTACAGAATAAACCAAAGGGCAATAAAATGGTCAAGGAAAATTTTATGGAATTGCTGGAGACCAGCATAAAGAATAATTGGGAGTATGAAGCATTTTCCGATTATCAGGGGAATCATTTTACCTACAATGAAGTAGCCTGGCACATCAAATCCCTGCATGCCTCTTTTGCCAGATTGGGAATTCTTCAGGATGACAAAATAGCCATTATTGGTAGAAACTCATCCAACTGGGCCATCTCTTTTTTATCGGTTATCACCTATGGTGCCATAGTAGTGCCTATCCTTCCGGATTTTCATCCGGAAGACATGCATCACATTTTAAATCATTCTGACTCCAAATTGCTGCTGGTTGCCGATAACATCTGCGACAACCTGGAACGTGATAAATTTCCCGGAGTTAAAGAGGTTATCTCACTGGGCCGCTTTAATTCTTTAGATAATAAAGATGAGCTTTTTCTGAACATTAATGATGAATTAAAACACAAGCAAACACGGGAGGCATTTTCCATTGAGAAACACTCCAATGAGAAGCTGGTGGAAATTAGTTATACTTCCGGTACGACAGGATTCTCAAAAGGTGTCATGCTTCCGAACAACAGCCTGGTTGCCAATGTGATGTTCGCCCAAAGAAACATGCCGCTTCAACCCGGAGATGAAATCGTATCATTTTTACCCCTGGCTCATTCATACGGATGTGCTTTTGAGTTTCTGTTTCCCTTCACTTTGGGTTGTCATGTACATTTTTTGACCAAAATACCATCTCCTCAGAAAATTGTACAAGCCTTTCAGGAAGTCAGACCGAGACTGATTCTTACAGTACCGCTGGTTATGGAGAAGATTTACAAAAAAAGGATTTTGCCTTCCATTAGCAAAGGTTCGGTAAAGGCTTTATTAAAGCTCCCCGTCATCAATAAAACGATTAAAAAGAAAGTCAGGGAGAAACTATCCGAGTCATTTGGCAATAATTTTCATGAGGTGGTGATTGGGGGTGCGGCCCTGGGCAAGGATGTGGAATTGTTTTTGAAAGATATTGGTTTTCCCTTTACGGTGGGTTATGGCATGACTGAATGTGGTCCGCTGATTAGCTATTCTTCATGGAAGGAAACCAAACTGCATTCAGCAGGTAAGTTGGTGGATAACCTTGAGCTTAAAATTGATTCTGCTGATCCGTATCATGAAGCCGGAGAAATATTGGTCAGGGGAGAAAATGTGATGCTGGGCTATTACAAAAATGAAGAAGCCACCAAACAATCGATAGATAATGAAGGTTGGCTGCATACCGGGGATTTGGGACTGACGGATGAAGACAACACCATCTTTATCAAGGGAAGAAGCAAAAGCATGATATTAGGACCATCCGGTCAGAATATTTATCCGGAAGCCATCGAATCCAAATTAAATAATCTGCCTTATGTACAGGAATCCTTGATTATTGAAAAAGACAGCAAGCTGGTGGCATTGGTTTATCCGGATTACGAAGCAGCAGATGCCCATAAAATCCAGGAACAGGAATTGCAGGATATTATCACCAGAAACAAGGATGAGGTGAATAAACAATTGCCTGCCTATATGAATATTAGCCGGGTCAAATTATATCCCCAGGAATTTGAGAAAACCCCGAAGAAGAGCATCAAGCGGTTTTTGTACCAGGATATCGGGGATTGATTTGTTCCCAATTGCCATGAAATGGCTTTCACCATGTGCCGGGAAAACCAATTGATGACAGGCCACTTAATTATTTTCCTGATGAAATGCTATGGCCCGGTTGAAGAAACTGATGAACGGCTGCATGGCTGCAAAAGTAGCGGTGATTTCGTTCATCGCTCCGGGGGATTGAAAAATCTCATCCGATACATTTTTTCCTATCGTATAGCTTTTGTATTTTAACAATTCTATATCCGGAAATTCATTGGGAAAGTCGCGTGGTGCTCTCTTTAGCTTTTCTCCCATGATGGTTTGAAAATTATCCGTAAAAGATTGCTGGGAAATGATTTCCTTGAATTCTTCCGTATAATCAAATACTTCTTTGCGGGCAATTTTGAGGATATCTGAAGGCGGCATGTGTAATCCGCCTCCTATGAAGGAAGCCCCAGGTTCAATATGTAGATAATATCCGGCATACGGACTTTTACGACCTCCTTTGGCAAATACGGCTCCAAAATTTTCTTTGTAAGGGGATTTATCTTTTGAAAAGCGAACATCCCGGTAAATCCTGAAAACACAATCCTTGGGTTCCAGTATGTCAATGGAATTATCAATTTTGGCTACTTCCGGAATGAATTGTTTCACCATGTCCTCAAATTGTTTTTTGGCTTCCTGATATTTTGGCTTGTTTTCATTGAACCACTTCCGGTTATTATTGCGCTTTAATTCTTTAAGGAAATTAAGAATGGGGATTGCTTCCATCTTTTGGTTATTTTGATTTGTGATTATTTCTGTGGAAATATATTTTCTTTTTTGTCATGTGAAAATATTGAAAATATATGAGACAAGCATGCTTAAAAAAATTACTCGCAAGCTCGTGAGATCGCTGCGCTAAGTTACTCGCAAGCTCGTGAGATCGCTGCGCTAAGTTACTCGCAGGCTCGTGAGATCGCTGCGCTAAGTTATTTTAATCATGCGGTTCCATCTGACCTTATAAAAAAAAGCAAGCATTTTTAAAAATACTTTAAAAAACCGTATTTTTAATGTTTTATTTTTGTTAAAATTCAGTAACATCTATGAATATTTTTGTTTTAGGCTCAGGAGGCCGAGAGCACAGCATATCCTGGAAGCTTGCTCAAAGCAGTAAAATGGATAAATTATACATTGCTCCTGGCAATGCAGGTACCCATGAATTAGGGGAAAATGTTGAAATCAGTGTTAACGACTTTGAAGGGATAAAGGAATTTATAAAGAAGAATCAAATCAACATGTTGATTGTCGGACCTGAAGAACCGCTTGTTAAAGGCATTACTGACTTTTTAAGACATGATTCGCAGCTGGAAAAACTGATTATCATTGGTCCCGGAAAAAAAGGAGCCCTTCTTGAGGGAAGCAAGGATTTTGCCAAGTCCTTCATGCAAAAATATGGAATACCTACTGCCCAATACAACAGTTTTGATGTATCATCCCTTGATGAGGCCTATGAATTTCTTAATACTTTGAATCCTCCTTATGTATTAAAAGCGGATGGACTGGCCGGGGGAAAAGGTGTTGTAATCCTCGAGAATCTTAAGAAAGCCAGGGCCGAGCTGGCTCAGATGTTTGAAGGTAAGTTCGGCGAAGCCGGTAAAAAAGTTGTCATCGAGGAGTTTTTAAATGGCATTGAATTGAGTGTGTTTGTCCTCACCGATGGTAAAAATTACAAGATATTGCCTGAAGCAAAAGATTATAAGCAAATAGGAGAAGGAAATACCGGTTTAAATACCGGCGGCATGGGTTCTCTATCACCTGTTCCTTTTGCAGATGATGTGTTTATGAACAAGTTGGAGCATGATATTATTCAGCCAACCATCCAGGGATTAATGAATGAGGGGATCAATTATCAGGGATTTATTTTCTTTGGATTGATGAAGGTAGAAGACAAGCCATTGGTGGTGGAATACAATGTAAGGATGGGGGATCCTGAAGCTGAAGCTGTGATACCAAGAATTGAAACCGATTTGGTTTCCCTTTTTGAGAAAATTCCGAATCAGCAGTTAGATGAAATGGAACTTGAAATCAATCCGAGGGCAGCGGTTTCCGTGATGATGGTATCAGGTGGGTATCCCGAGAAATACGAGAAAGGAAAACCTATTACGGGTTTGAACTCATACAATCCGGATACGTTGATTTTTCATGCCGGCACAAAAATTCTGGAGGATCAGGTAATTACCAATGGGGGAAGGGTTTTGGCGATTACCTCCTATGGCGATGATATATTCAATGCTTTGAATCATTCTTATGAAACCATCAGGCACATCACTTTTGAAAATGCATATTACAGAAAAGACATAGGATTTGATTTAAAAGCGTAAAAGTGTTAATATACATTTACTTTGTTAGACGTAGGAACAGTAACAAAAGAAGGGCTTTACAGAAAAAATAATTATAGGATTATATTGATAATGAAAACACACGGTCATGCTCTATCGGATATTTAAAAGCAATCATCCTTCAACCATATTATTTATCATTTTTTTAAGTATTATATTATGGTTACATATGTACATTAATCCCGCTGAAAACCTTAATTTACCATATGATCGTTTTGAGATGCCATTATATTACGGGATTGAAAGGTTGTTGATCAATCATCCGGTTTGGGCTGTGGTGGTGCCCTTTATCATGCTATTGCTTAATGCGTTTTTGCTTAATTGGCTGAATGCCAGTTATATCTTGCTTGCCAAGACCAATTTTATGCCCGCCATTTTCTTTATCATCATGGTGAGTGCATACATCCCCCTTCAGCAGTTGACGCCGGTTTTATTCGGTTCTTTTTTCTTTTTGCTGGCCTTAAATGCACTTTTCAGGACTTACCGGCAGGATAACAAATGGATGCGGATTTTTGATGCGGCAATTTTTATTGCGATTGGAAGTATGTTTTATATTAAACTGGCTTTCTTCCTGGTTATTATTTGGTTTGCCTTACTAATATTAAGAAAGCCTTCCGGCAGAGAACTTTTGGTTTCTGTCATTGGATTCCTGGTACCATATGTTATCATAGGCGGCTATCTTTATCTATTTCACGGAAACTTGTCATATCAATTGGATTTATCTTTGATCAGGTTGTTTTCCGTGAATAACCTGGCAGTGGAAGATTATACTTATTTGCTGTTTTATGGCTTCCTGTTGCTTTTGATTATAGTTTCAAGCTTCCGGTTTATCGGAGAATTTCATACCCGTAAGGTGAAGATAAGGAATTTTTTCACTTTGTTTTTCTGGGTTTTTGTAACTTCTGTGGTTCTGCTAATCATCAGACGCATTGCTTATGATGGGTTTGTCATTATGATGGCCATACCGGTATCTTATATTCTATCGAATTACTATCTGAGTATTCGTTTAAGAGCATGGGCAAATATTTCCTTGCTTTTCTTATTGCTGTTCGTATTGATTATTCAGTTAAATCACTATGCTTTGATTCCCGATTTATATTAATCCTTTTTAGAATAATTTGTTAGTTTTCTTAGTGTCACTAAATAGTGATTGAAAGCATGTGATGGTTTTCTTATTGTCACTAAATGCCCTTTTTTCACAGTATTTTATAGCATCAAATGGCCTGGTTTCCCTTTTCCTCTGTCCTTATCCTGATGCATTCCTCAAGCGGTGTGATAAATATCTTGCCGTCGCCTATTTCTCCCTGATGGTCAGATTTGGCACTATTAATAATGGTATTGCACGTGATATCCGCAAATTCATCATTAACAGCAATTTCAAGTCTGATTTTGGGAATCAGTGCCGGAACAATTTTCTGTCCGCGGTAGATTTCTTCCCCTACTTGCTGGCCATGTCCGGATACCCGACTAACTGTAATTCTGGTGATTTCAGCATTGATTAGTGCTTCTCTCACCATATCCAGCTTGTTTTCTCTTATGATGGCAGTGATTAGTTTCATATGTGATAAATATTAAATTAAACCATTGTATTTCAAACAAATAATCAATTTTAAAACAAACTTTTGCGTTTCAATCCATATGGAGCCCTCATGGTTATCTCATCTCCTTTTGTGCACGATAGTGAATGAGGGGTTCATCTGTGATAAATTTTATATTAAACTCTTGTATTTCAATTATATAAATTAAGTAAAGTCAACTATTTCGTTTCAAATGCCGATGGAGCCCTCATGGTTATCTCATCT